>JBJMVX010000252.1:0-7414 GCA_045810445.1 Massilia sp. | reverse complement strand
GGCTTGGTCAGCTTGTTCTCCAACAGGTAGCCAGGGCCCAGCAAGCCGCCAAATTCCTCGTCATACGTGAAATGCAGCTCCAGGCCGCCCTTCAAAGGCAAACCCAATGCCTCAAGCGCGCGCACGGCAAAAATATAGGTCGAAAAATCACCCTTCGAAACAGCAGTCGCCCGGCCGTACATATAGCCGTCTTCCACCACGCCGCCGTATTCTGGCTTGGTCCAGCCCTCACCCGGCGGCACCACGTCGCCATGGGCATTGAGCGCGATGGTCGGGCCGCCATCGGCATAAGGCCGGCGGATGATCAAGTTGGTGATGCTCTGCATGCCGTAGTCGTGGACCTGGTCTGCCGGCACCGCGTGCTTTTCGGCGCGCCAGCCAAAACTCTCGACCATGTGAGCCACTGCGTCCGCGTGCGGCGCATTGTTACCGGGCGGCGTGTCGGTCGGAATCTGCACGACCTTCTGCAAAAACGCGACCTGCTCGTCGAAGTGGGCGTCGATCCACGCTATCAGTTTTTCTTGTGCCGCAGTGCTCATTGTTTGCTCGTTTCTATTTGGCGCCGGCTTCAAACCAGGCGGCGACTTCAGCCCGTTCGGCATCGGTCATATTGGTCAAATTCGCCAGTGGCATGGCTTTCAGTTGCACTGACTGTTGATATACCCGTGCCGCGTTCTGACGCAGCAGGTCCGGCGTATGCAGCATTACACCTGCCGGCGCGCTGGCAAAGCCGGGCTGGGTCGGATGCTCGGCGTGACAGGCCACGCAGCGCTGGGTGATGATGGTCTGGACCTTGGCAAACTGCGCGCCCGGGTCGACCGCTGCCGGCGCCGCAACTGGCGCCTTCGGTGCGATCGCCACGGCCAGCGCCAGTAACAGGGCCACGCCCGCCACCGGATAGCGCCATTCGACGCGGCCCTTGTGGCGCAAATTGAAGAAGTGGCGAATCAACACACCTGCTGCCATGATCACCGCCAGCACGGCCCATGCATGTTCGTGGCGGTAGGTCATTGCGTAGTGATTGCTGATCATGATGAACAGCACCGGCAGCGTGAAGTAGTTGTTATGCACGCTACGCTGCTTGGCTTTCAGGCCATGAATCGGGTCTGGCTTCTGGCCAGCCATCATGGCCGTAACCATCTTGCGCTGGCCTGGAATGATCAGCATCAGCACATTGGCCACCATCATGGTGCCTATCATGGCGCCCACGTGGATGTAGGCTGCGCGTCCACTCAGGTACTTATTGAGGACAAAGGCGCTGGCCACCAGGAAGCCGAACATCACGACGCCAAACGCCAGGTCATGCTTGCCCAGTTTCGAGCGGCACAGCAAATCGTACACAGTCCAACCGACGACCAGGCTGCCAAGGCCAATGCCAACGGCCTGCCACGAACTCAAGTCCGCCACCGCCTTATCAACCATCATGGCCTGCGCGTTGAAGTAGTAGACGATGGTGAGCAAGGCGAAGCCGGACAGCCAGGTGGTGTAGGCCTCCCACTTGAACCAATGCAGTTCCTTGGGCAGGGTCGCTGGCGCCACCAGGTATTTTTGCGGATTGTAGAAGCCGCCCCCATGCACCGCCCACAGCTCGCCCGACACGCCTTTTTCGGCCAGGTCGGAACCCGGGGCCGGCGGACGGATCGTGTTATCGAGCCAGACGAAGTAGAACGACGCGCCTATCCAGGCGATGCCGGTGATGACGTGCAGCCAGCGCACGATCAGATTGAGCCATTCGAGGCCGTAGGGGACCAGATATCCGAACACTTCCATGGGTTTCCTTGTTGCGAGCGCGACGCACAAAGTACGCCGATGCTAGGGAAGATAGCCGGTTTCCCCTCACTCAACATGAAAAATGGCGTATATTCGACATACTTGATTTCATATAGCGCACAATGGCCAGCCTCCCCCAGCATCTCGACCTGCACCTGATCCGCATACTGTACCTGCTGCTGGTCGAAAAAAACGTCTCGCGCGTGGCGCTCAAGCTCAATCAGCCGCAGCCCTCGATCTCGGCTTCCTTGCGCAAGCTGCGCGAACTGACGGGCGATCCTTTGCTGGTGCGCGGCGCGCGCGGCATGGTGCCGACCCAGCACGGCGAAAGCCTGCTCAAGCCGGCCAAGCGCATCCTCGACGAGACCGAGAGCCTGTTCATCAAGAAGTCGCCCTTCGTGCCCCAGGAAGAGGCGCGCACCTTTCATATCGCCGCCCCCGACTACCTCGATAGCCAGTTCCTGCCCAACGTGGTGGCGGCACTGCGGCGTGGCTCGCCCAATAGCCGGGTGGTGATCCACAGCCTGGGACCAGGGGTCGACTACATCCGCATGCTCTCGGACGGCGACATGGACCTGGTCATCGCCAACTGGGACGAGCCGCCCGCCCACCTGCACATGTCCAAGCTGTTCGAAGATCCGATCATCTGCACCATGCGCGCCGACAGCGCCTACGCGCGCCGTACGGCCAGCGACGCCATGACCATTGAGGATTATTTGAGCCTGCCCCACGTGGCGCCGTCCCAGATGCTGCCCGGGTACCATGGCGTGATCGACTCCTTTCTGGAGCGCCAGGGCATGCAACGCACGGTGGCGGTCGAATCGGCCTATTTTGGGCTGATCCCCTACATGCTGACCCAGACCGACCTGGTATTGACCACAGGGCGCCAGTTTGTGCGCTCCTACGAGAAAACCCTTCCGCTGAAAAGCTTCACGGTGCCGGTCAAGTTTCCTCCCATGCGCTTCTACCAGTTGTGGCACGAACGTGTGCACCAGGCGCCGGAACACAAGTGGCTGCGCGACCAGGTCAGTGCGGTAGCCAAAGCCCTGGTCCAGCGATAGCAGCTATCAGGATTGCCATATGAGGAAAACGTCCACCCGCGTTATGATCGACCTTACGTCAGACTGGATCACCACATCATGAGCACATTAACGGACTTGAACAGCTGCGATGCAGCGGCCTTCACCGAGGCCCTGCGCGGCATTTACGAGCACTCGCCCTGGATACCGGAGCGCGCCGCCGCACAGCGTCCGTTTGCCACCTTAGCTGCCCTCAAGTTCGCCCTGCAATCGGTTGTAAGCGAAGCGTCCGTGGACGAACAGCTTGGCCTGATCCGCGCCCACCCTGAGCTGGCAGGCAAAGCCGCCATCGCTGGCCAACTGACCGAAGAATCGACCATTGAACAAGCCAAGTCCGGCCTGAACCTGTGCAGCGCGGCCGAATTTGCGACCCTGCACCAGTTAAATGCCGACTACAACCTCAAGTTCGGCTTCCCCTTTATCCTGGCCGTCAAAGGTCCGGACGGACAGGGCCTCACGCGCGAAGCCATCATCGCCACGTTTGCGCGTCGCCTGAAAAACCAGCGTGCCGACGAAATGGCCGAATGCCTGCGCCAGATCCACCGCATCGCAGAACTGCGCCTGAACGACCTGCTCAAGGCCCTGCCCGAATTTGGCCCTACCCTGATGCAGTGGTCGGACCTGATTGGCAGCTGGAGTGAGGCCGATGATGGCCTAACCTGCTCCTATCTCACGCCCGTGCACCAACGCACCGCTGTGCAATTGGCCAGCTGGATGCGCGACGCCGGCATGGAGGTGCAGATTGACGCCGTCGGCAACGTCAGCGGCCGCTATCTGTCCGACGCGCCAAACGCCAAGACGCTCATGACCGGTTCCCACTACGACACTGTGCGCGATGGCGGAAAATACGACGGTCGCCTGGGCATCCTGCTACCGATCGCCATCGTGCGTCACCTGAACGAACGCGGTGAACGCCTGCCCTACCACCTGGAAGTGGTCGGATTCGCCGAGGAAGAAGGCGTGCGCTTCAAGAGCACTTTCCTGGGCAGCAATGCCATCATTGGCCAGTTCGACCTGAACCTGCTGGACAAGACGGACGCCGATGGCATCACCATGCGCGCTGCCTTGGCCGCGGCAGGCCACGACGCCGCAGCTATCCCTGCCATCGCCCGCGATCCTGCCGATTTGCTGGGCTTTGTCGAAGTTCATATCGAACAGGGCCCCGTCCTGCTTGAACATGGCCTTGCTGCCGGCGTGGTCACCGCCATTGCAGGCAGCTCACGCTACCTGGTCAACCTGACCGGACTTGCTAGCCACGCGGGCACCACACCGATGAACATGCGCAAGGACGCTGCCGCTGCCGCCGCCGAAATCGTGCTGATGGTCGAACAGCGCTGCCGCCAGGGCGCTTCGCTCGTTGGCACCGTGGGCCAGCTGGAGGTGCCCAATGGCTCGGTCAATGTCATCCCAGGCCACTGCAAGCTGTCGCTGGACATCCGTGCTGCCGACGACGCCGTGCGCCTGTCGGCCGTGCAGGACATCCTGGACGGCATCAACGCCATCTGCGCGCGCCGCCAGGTGGAAGCGGCAATCGAGCAAATCGTCTCGGCGGCCGCCGCGCCGTGCGCGCCACGGCTGATGGATCAACTGGGCGCCGCCATCGAGCGCGCCGGCCTGCCACGATTTGATCTGGCCTCGGGCGCAGGACACGACGCCATGGCCATGGCGAAGATCACCGACGTGGCCATGCTGTTTACCCGTTGCGGCAACGGCGGCATCAGCCATAACCGGCTTGAAACGATGACCGCCGACGACGCCGAGTTCGCAGCCCAGGTCATGCTCGATTTCCTGCGCAGCTTGCGGTAGCGTCCTGCGAATGTGGTAATCTTGCTTGCATCCTCTTCCTGGTAATGCACGCATGGCGACCCACAGCACGCTCGACGTTTCTGACACCGACTACGCCGAGTCCACCGTCCTGGCAGTTGCCACCAGTGGCACCGGCGTGTGGGACCGCGACATTGTCTCTGGCCGCATCAACTATTCGGTCGAGTGGAAAGCCATGCTGGGCTTTTGCGAGCACGAAATCGGCGACCGCATCGAAGAGAGCTACACCCGCGTCCATCCCGACGACCTGGCCCATGTCATGGCCACCATCGGCGCCCACTTCGACAACATCACACCGTACTACGTCGTTGAACATCGCCTGCGCTGCAAGGACGGTAGCTACAAATGGGTCCTAAGCCGCGGCAAGGTCGTCAGCCGCGACGCTGATGGCAAGCCGCTGCGCATGACTGGTGTGACCACCGACATCAGCGATACAGTCGCCTTGTCGGAAAAGCTGCGCCAAAGTGCCGACCTGCTGGCCCGATTGACTGACGAAGTACCGGGGCTGGTTTACAAATATGAGCTCGATCGGCAGGGCCATGCGCGCTACACCTATGCCAGCGCGGGCCTGACCGCGATCTTCGGGTTGACCCAGGCTGCGCTCGCGCAAGATGCGACCGCGCCCGAGGCACTCATTCATCGCGACGATATTGACGCCTACCGCAGCTCGCGCGCCAAGTCGGCCACCAAGCTGACGCGCTGGCGCATGCAGTTTCGCGTGGTGCTGCCCAAGGTCGGCGAACGCTGGTGCGAAGTGGACGCCAAACCGCACCGCCTCGCCGACGGCACCACGGTCTGGCATGGCTTCGTATCGGACATTTCGGCCCACAAGAAGCTGGAAAAGCAATTGCACGACGCGGCCGCCACCGACTTCCTCACTGGTCTGCCGAACCGGCGCCACATCATGGAGCGCATGGAACAGGAATTCGCGCGTCTGCAGCGCGACCATGCCTCATTGGTTGCCGTGCTGATGTTCGACCTGGACCTATTCAAGGGAATCAACGACCGCTACGGCCATGCGATTGGCGACGAAGTACTCAAGCACTTTTCAAAAATCCTGTTGCATGAATTGCGCAAGGTCGATTCCGTGGGCCGCATTGGCGGGGAAGAGTTTGCGATCCTGCTCTCGGGCGCCGACATGGATGACGCGGCCCGCTTTGCAGCGCGGGTACGGGCGCGCCTGGCAGCGAACCCGATGCGTGAAGGCGACGTCACCATCGCCCTCACAGTCAGTATCGGGATTGCGGCGATGCGGGTCGATGATGCCGATATCGCCAGTTCGCTCTCGCGCGCCGACAGCGCGCTGTATCAAGCCAAACAGGGTGGCCGCGACCGTATCAAGATCGCAGCCTGACCGTCTTAGTCAACCACCACGGCGCGCTCCAGCATGGCGTGCAGCAGCACGTTGCAGCCGGCTTCCAGGTGATCAGACTTCGCGTCCTCGATTTCATTGTGGCTGATGCCGTCTTTGCACGGCACGAAAATCATGCCCGCAGGCGCCAGTCGTGCCGCGTAGATTGCGTCGTGGCCTGCGCCTGACACGACGTCCATGGTCGAGTAGCCCAGCTTGTCCGTGGCCGCGCGCACGGCGTTGACGCAGTCCGGGTGGAAGGGACAAGGCGGATAGTAGGAGACGCGCTCGATGGTGATGCCAAGACCGGATTCCGCGCGTGTCTTGTCGATAAAGGCCAGCATCTCCTCGTGCATCGTGTTGAGCAGTTCATCGTTCACATTGCGCAGGTCGATGCTGAACTTGACCTCGCCGGGGATGACGTTGCGACTGTTGGGGAACACCTGCACCATGCCTACCGTGCCACGGCCATAGGGCGGGTAGCGATTCGCGATCTGTACCACTTCCTGCATGATGCGGGTGGAGACCTGTAGGGCGTCCTTGCGCAGGCCCATGGGTGTCGGTCCAGCGTGGGCTTCCATGCCGGTGACCACGCAGTCATACCAGGACAGGCCCATCACCGCTGGGACGACACCAATGACTTTATCGGCGTCTTCCAGCACCGGGCCTTGTTCGATGTGGGTTTCGAAGTAGGCGCCGATTGGATGTTGACCGGGGACCTGCTCGCCCATGTAACCGATGCGCGCCAACTCGTCGCGCACGGATTTGCCTTCGGTGTCCTTGGCGGCGTAGGCGGTTTCCAGGCTGAAGGCGCCGCAGAAGACGCCCGAGCCCATCATCACGGGAACGAAACGCGAGCCTTCCTCATTGGTCCAGAAAGCTACTTCGATGGGGGCTTCGGTGGTGATGTTACGGTCGTTCAGGGTGCGCACGACTTCCAGGCCGGCCAGCACGCCGTAGTTACCGTCGAATTTGCCGCCGGTGGGCTGGGTGTCGATATGGCTGCCGGTCATGACGGGGGCCAGGGCCGGGTTGCGGCCTTCGCGGCGCATGAAGACGTTACCGATCTGGTCGATGGTGATCGACAGGCCGGCTTCCTTGGCCCAGCCGACCACCAGGTCGCGGCCTTGTTTGTCCAGGTCCGTCAGGGCCAGGCGTTTGACGCCGCCTTTGGGGGTGGCGCCGATTTTGGCCAGTTCCATCAGGGAGGACCAGAGGCGGTCGCCGTTAATTCGCAGTTCGTTCATATCCAGCTCCAGGTATCTATTCGACTCACAACACCACTTACTGTCCTTGCGAAAGCGAGGACCCATAACACGCAAACTCAGAGAAACCTGCTGCCTCAGTGCTGCGGTGTCATGGGTCCTCGCTTTCGCAAGGACAGTAGAAG
>JBJMVX010000251.1:0-23740 GCA_045810445.1 Massilia sp. | reverse complement strand
GAAGCGGCTCCGCGAAAATGGAAAGCGCGGCAAAATCGTCATCGCGGCGGTGATGCGCAAACTGGTGCACTGGATGATTGGCGTTCTCAAGGCTGGGGCGAAATTCGATCCAAATCTTGCCCTTGCCAAGGCTTAGCAAACACAGTATCTGCGGATGCGGGGACCCATACTGAGGTGAGCGTAGTATGGGTCCCCGCTTACGCGAGGACGACGTGGTGGTGGTGCTTGGACCCGCATCCGCAGAGGACGACGTGGTGGTGGACCTTGGTCCGTGCATCTGCGAGGACGACGTGGTGGTGCTCGGACCCCGCTTTCGCGAGGTCGACGTGGTGGAGCTTGGTTTTTACTCTACGATCACGCAGCCGCTTCACCACCAAGCGCTTCGACCAGGTCGGCCATCAGCTTGGACAGTTCACCCGTCATCAGCATCATGTCGTTGTCAAAGCGCTCTTCATCATTACGCGTGCTGGCATCGTTTTCTTTGATCACATCCAGCGGCTTGATGCTCTTGATCGCCAGCGACTCGGTCAGCACAAACGAGATCTTGTCATTCCACGTCATGGCCAGGCGCGTACACTGCTTGCCGGCCGCGATGTGGCGACGGATGTCGTCCACTTCCAGCGTGTGCTTCACATAACGCACAGCCGCCTTGCTCTCGCCCGTGGCGCGCAATTCCGTATCCTGGTCCACGGTAAAGCCGACTGGCGCTTCATCCGTTTCCAGCCAGGCTGTCATCACCGCCACTGGCGAGCGCTGCACGCGCAAGCTTTCCAGCGGCATGCGGTCCACCGCTTTTAACAGCAGCTTGATCACATCATCGGCCTTGGCCGGGCTGGCCGCGTCCACCACCAACCAGCCATTGACCGGATCAATCCAGGTCCAGATGTTGCTGCGGATGGAAAACGCGCGCGGAAGCAATTCGTCGGCCACGCGTTCCTTCAATTCCTTCATGGCTTTCTTGCCGGGAGCGAAGCCTTGCGCTTCTTCCAGCTCTGCTGCCTTGGCCTTGGCCACCTGGTTGATGACCGAACCTGGCAGCAGTTTTTTCTCCGTGCCCAGCAGGATCAGCATCTGCTTGTTGACCACGTGCACCAGGCCACCGTTCGGGCGCGGCGTATCCCAGCCCTGGCGCAGCAATTCATTGCTGGTGGCAGGAACAAAACTCTGTGGCGCCAGTGCCGCTTCCAGTTGTTCAGGGGTGTATGCCCAGGGAGCGGGCAGGCGATAAATCTGTAGATTCTTGAACCACATTGCGTTTTGCCTTGTTTCAGTCAGTATTTCCAAAGGAACGATATTTTACACGGTCGCGTCGGCGAACAGGCTTAGCTGCTCGAGGTTTTCGCCCTCGCCCAGGCGCACGCCGAGGCCGAGCAGGCGCACTGCCTGCTTGCCCCGCAGGAAACCGGTTTCCATCAATTTTTCAAACTGCGCCATCTGTGGTGCGCTGCCCACACATTCCACCGTGGTCTGCTGGAAGTTGGAGAACTTCAGCTTCACGAACAGCTTTTGCACCTGCTTCTCGGCACCGCAGCGCTTGATGCGCCCATTGAGGTTCTCGAACAGTTCGGGCAGCAGGGCCAGGCAGGCGCCCAGGTCCGGCACGTCCGGCGTGTAGGTTTCCTCGACACTGACGGACTTGCGCTCGTGCGCGTTGGACACGACACGGTTGTCGATGCCGCGGCACAAATCGTGCAGGCGGGTGCCGAACTGGCCGAAATGGTGCTGCAGTTCCAGCAGGGACCAGCTGCGCAAATCGGCACAGGTGGCCGCGCCGAGCTTGTTGAGTTTGGCAGCGGTGACCTTGCCCACGCCGAACAGCTTCTTGACGGGCAGGGCGGCAACAAAAGCGTCGACCTCGGTCGGGCGCACCAGGAATAAGCCGTCGGGCTTGTTCCAGTCGCTGGCAATCTTGGCCACGAACTTGTTGGGCGCCACGCCAGCCGAGGCGGTGATGCCAACCGTCTCGAAAATGCGCTGGCGAATTTCCTGGGCGATCAGGGTGGCGCTGCCCTTGCAGTGGGGCGAGTCGCTGACGTCGAGATAGGCTTCGTCCAGCGACAGCGGCTCGACCAGCTCGGTGTAATCGTTGTAGATAGCCAGAATCTGGCGCGAGGCGGCACGGTATTTGTCCATGGCGGGCGGTATGACCACCAGTTGCGGACACAGCTTGAGCGCCTGGGCGGTTGCCATGGCCGAGTGCACGCCGTAGCGCCGCGCTTCGTAATTGCAGGTGGCAACCACGCCGCGCTGGTCCGACCGGCCACCCACAGCCAGCGGCAGGTCGCGCAAGGCAGGATTGTCGCGCATCTCGACGGCTGCGTAGAAGCAGTCGCAATCGCAATGGATGATTTTTCGGGCTGGCGCGTTCACGGAAAGTGGCAACTACTGTAATTGCATACAGTATTCACTACTCCGGGCAATGTTGCAAGTGGGCAGGCCGTCAGGTCAGGTGGCTACGCATCAACAGCAGTACGCTGTCGGCAAAATCGTCGACCTGGACCTTGGCGGCCCGGTATTTCCAGCGTTTCACGTACCAATCCTGAAACAGGGACACGATGTGCGCGGCCAGCAAGGTGGTGTCGCCCCGCGGCGGCGGGCTGAGCTGGTCGAGCAGGCTGGCAATCAAGGTCTGGATCGACAGTTCGGAATTTTTCGCCATGCCGCGCTGCTCGAAATTGAGCACGCGCGAATCCATGTACACGAAGTAGAACCAGGGTTGCAGGATTTCGGACAGGTAGATGGTGCCGCGCACCAGGGACTCCAGCCGTTCCAGGGGCGCCTCGATGTGGGCAAACATGCGCGGCAGCTCGTAGGTTGTCTGGCGCACCACGTCCTCGATCATTTCCGCGAGCTGGTCCTTGCTTTCAATGTAGCCATACAGGCCGCCCATGGACAGACCAGTCTCGCGGCACAGGTCGCGCAAGCTCATGGCGCGAAAGCCCACCTCGTTCGCCAGGCGGAAGGTGGCTACGAAGATCTTTTCCATGTTTTCCAGCGCCGGCTTGCGGCGCTTGACGCCGATGCGCTCGGCGTGGCGGTCGACCAGGTAAGTCCAGATGGTCTCGCCGTTAAACGGGGTCATGTGCTGGAATTGTTCAAAGTCGAAACGGCCGGCCTCACTGCCCATTCATCGCTCTCATCACTGTAAGTTTGCTATCTGGAACGATTATATCGCTTTAAAACCACATATAAATTCACTACGGAAAAGAATGACCGTTCTTATTGCAGCGCGTCATGCTATTTCGGAAAGATGGTGCTAAATTCAAAAAACCGAGCGCTCGCTCTAATTTACTTTTTCTCCACCACACAGGGCCGTCAGGAGCGGAATACCACTGGTGAACTCGGTAACAGGAAGGAATGTGCAGCTTGAACTGCACAACTTCAGTTCCAGCAAGTCGACTTCTATCCAACCATAACGGAGACAACATGAAGAATCGCTTTTGGAAGTGCACGTCCGCTTTATTGATCGCCGCAGCTGTTGTACCAGCACCGTCCTGGGCCCTGGGCTACACCCAGACCCGTTACCCCATCGTCCTGGTCCATGGCCTGTTCGGCTTTGACAATATCGGACCGGTGGAATATTTTTACGGCATCCCTTCTGCCTTGCGCAGCGGCGGCGCCAAGGTCTACACCACCAGTGTCTCGGCCGCCAACAGCACCGAAGTGCGCGGCGAACAGCTGCTCATCCAGGTCAAGCAAATCCTCGCAGCCACCGGCGCCGGCAAGGTCAATCTGATTGGCCACAGCCACGGCGGGCCCACCAGCCGCTACGTCGCTTCGGTGCGTCCGGACCTGATCGCCTCGGTCAGCTCGGTCGCTGGCGTGAACAAGGGTTCCAAGGTGGCCGACATCGCGCTTGGCCTTGTGCCCGGCGTGACCAGCACCCTGGCCAATGCGGTCGGTTCCCTGATCAGCTTCCTCTCCGGTGGCAGCGGCCTGCCGCAAAACGGCAAGGCCGCCCTGCAGTCGCTCAGCACTGCCGGCACTGCCGCCTTCAACCTCAAGCATCCGGAAGGCTTGCCCACCAGCGCCTGCGGTGAAGGCGCTTACGTGGTCAACGGCGTCAATTATTTTTCCTGGAGCGGTGGCCAGACCTGGACCAATGCCCTCGATGCGCTCGACCCCATCTTCCTGCTGACGGGCGCTGCCTTCGGCGAAAAAAATGATGGCCTCGTGGCCAGCTGCAAGAGCCATCTCGGGCGCGTGATCCGCGACGACTATGGCATGAACCATGGCGATGAAGTCAACCAACTGATTGGCATCACCAATCTGTTTGAGACCAGCCCAGTGACCGTGTTCCGCCAGCAGGCCAACCGCCTGCAAGGCCTCGGCCTGTAAGGGGGCGCCATGACCGCACGCAGCAAGTTCATCAAGCTGGGCGCCGTGGCGCTGGCGGCGGGCCTCCTGGTCGCGGCTTACGCGCCGCAGGAGGCGCCGCCGGTGGCGGTCGCACCAGCGAGCAGCGATCCCTTCGCCTTCGTGCGGTCGATGGAAGGCACGGTGCCCGACGGCGACGTCAAGCAAAGTGCCGACGGCGCGCTGGTGGTGGATGCCGAACTGGGCCACCTGTTCGACTACTACCTGGCAGGAATGGGAGAAAAAGATCTGGCTGCCATCCGCAGCGAGATCGAACGCGAACTGGCGCGGCGCCTCAAGCCCGCTGCCGCCGCGCAAGCGAAGCGCCTGCTGGCCAACTACCTGGCCTACAAGGAGGCCCTGGTGGGCCTCGAGCGCAGCCTGAAACCCACGACCGACCTGGCAGCGGGCGCCCGCGCGCGCCTGGTCGGCATGCAAACCTTGCGCCAGCAATACTTCACGCCGGCGGAAATTGCCGGCCTGTTCGGCTTTAGCGACGCCTACGACCTCGATGCGCTGGCGCGTATCGATATCAGCAGCGACACCACGCTAACGCCGGCGCAACGGGCCGAGAAACTCGCTGTGCTCGACAGCAAATTGTCACCCGCCATGCGCGAGGAAAGGGAAGCCCCGACCCGCGTGCTGCGTACCGAAGAGTCGGTGCGCAAGCTCAGGGAACAAGGCGCGACCGACGACGAGGTGTACCGGCTGCGCGCGGCTGCATTCTCGACCGAAGCAGCATCGCGCCTGGCCGATCTGGACCGCGAGGAAGCGAACTGGAAGCAGCGCATTGGCGCCTACCTGGCCGAGCGCGCGCAACTGCCGCCTGGCGCCGACGCCTTGTTGCAGCAGGTGCGCAACAAATACTTCAGCGCCGAAGAACAGCGCCGCCTGCCCGCCTACGAATAAGCCCTGGGCCGTTTCGTAGTCGCATAAGAAAATTCGGGGTCAGACCCCTATTTATTTCGCTTTGGAAGTAAATAGAGGTCTGACCCCGAATCTGGTACAACGTTTGGCGCCGCCGGCCGTGACCTTGGCGTCCTTTTATGTGGTCTTGCTGCGGCCTTCAAAGGTCGCCCGTTCTTCCGTCTGCCCATGCTTCGAGCATAGTGCCCGCTCGCGCTGCAATCTTGCGAGGTGTGCAGAGTAGTCTAAAATTGCGCGCCGAAAAACCCTTTCCTGTTGGTTTAGGCGCTTTCGCAACAGCTTTGCGGCCTCAACAATGCGATTTCGCAGTTTGTTCGGTGATAAGGGCATTTGACCTCGCATCTGTGCGGCGATCTTTTATTTACCTTTGTGCATCTTCTGCATTCCCTCGTCCACGCCGTTGCAATTTTTACGCACCTGCCCTATTTATCAGCCCATCAACGAGCGCTCATGCCCCCTGCATGACTGTGCCGATTGCGGCGGCCAATGATATGCATATGACACGATATTTTTACCCCAAGGCACGCACTGCCACTATCATGGCGACACAACAATGACTATGGAGCGCATGTGTCCCATCCAAAACTATCCACCCTGCTGGCAGCGACTGCCATGGCACTGAGCAGTCCGGCGCTGCAGGCCGCCGACGTGGCCAGCCCGCCAGTCGCCGCCAAAACCAACTGGAGCGAAACCCGCCACGGCGAAGTGGTCACCGATGACTACCGCTGGCTGCAAAAGAAGGAAGACCCTGCCGTCATCGCGCATCTGACGGCGGAAAACGCCTACACGGAGGCGATGACTGCCGGCATCAAGCCACTGGCCGACAAGCTGTATGGAGAAATCAAGGGCCGCATGCAGGAGGTCGACCTGTCGGTGCCCACGCGGCGCGGCGACTACTACTATTACGCGCGCTTCGAAGCCGGCAAGCAGTACCCGATCAACGCGCGCCGCCACGCCAACGCGCAGCTGGCCTACGACGACAAGGCTGCCGAAGAAGTGCTGCTGGACCAGAACGAGCTGGCCGTCGGCCAGAAGTTTTTCGCCGTCGGCGCCTTCTCGGTCAGCCCGGACAACAGCCTGCTGCTCTACACCACCGACACCACCGGCTACCGCCAGTACGAGCTGCACGTGAAGGATTTGAAGACCGGCAAACTGCTGGCCGACACCGTGCCGCGCGTGACTTCGCTGGCCTGGGCTGCCGACAGCAAGACCGTGTTCTACGTGCAGGAAGACGCCACCACCAAGCGCTCGGACCGCCTGTTCCGCCTGGCGCTGGGCAATGCGCCAGTTGAGCTGTATCACGAGGCAGTCGAGCAATTCGGCCTGGGCGTGGGCGTCACACGCGACCTGAAATTCATCGCGCTCGACATGGGTTCCACCGATACCAGCGAAATGCGTCTGCTGCCAAGCGACCAGCCCATGGGCGAGTTCCGTTCCGTGCTCGGTCGCACCAAGGGGCACCGCTACAACATTGAAACGCGCAACGATGAATTGTTCATCCTGACCAACAAGGACGCGAAGAATTTCCGCCTGGTGCGCGCGCCCCTGGCCCACCCCGAAGAAAAAAACTGGAAGACCCTGGTCAAGCATGACAAGGACGTGCTGATCAACAATCTGGAAGTGTTCCGCGACTATCTGGTGGTCAGCGAAAAGACCAAGGCCCTGGCGCGCATGCGCATCTACGACTTCAAGACGAAAGCCTGGAAGTCGGTCAAGTTTGACGATCCGGTCTATTTGGCGCGCAGCGCTGGCACGCCCGAATACACGGCCACCAAGGTGCGCCTGTCCTACCAGTCGCCGCTGACCCCGCCGACCGTGCTGGACGTGGACATGGGAACGGGCGAACGCATCGTGCTCAAGCGCCAGGAAGTGGTGGGCGGCTTTGACGCGTCGCGCTTTGAAAGCCGGCGCCTGTGGGCCACCGCGCGCGATGGCGTCAAGGTGCCGCTGTGGGCCGTGTACAAGAAGGGCGTGAAGTTGGACGGCAAGGCACCGCTGCTGCTGTACTCCTATGGGTCGTATGGCATTTCCACGGAAGCGACTTTCAACATCAGCCGCATCAGTTTGCTCGAACGTGGCGTGATCTACGTGCAAGCCCATATCCGTGGCGGCACCGATCTGGGCGAGTCCTGGCACGATGACGGCATGTTGATGAAGAAGAAAAATACCTTCTACGATTTCATCGACAGCGCCGACTACCTGGTCAAGCAAAAATGGACCAGTCCGGAGCACCTGATCATCCAGGGTGGCAGCGCAGGCGGCCTGTTGATGGGTGCGGTGGTCAATATGCGTCCCGACCTGTTCCACGCGGTGCACGCCGCCGTGCCATTCGTGGACGTGATGAATACCATGATGGACGCCAGCCTGCCGCTGACGACCGGCGAATACCTGGAATGGGGCAATCCGAATGAGAAGGCCGCCTACGACTACATGCGCAGCTATTCGCCGTACGACAACATTGCCCGCAAGGCGTATCCGGCCATGCTGGTGACCACTGGCTTGAACGATAGCCAGGTGATGTACTGGGAACCGGCCAAGTACGTGGCCAAGCTGCGCGCCAACAAGACCGACAACAATCCGCTGCTTCTGAAAATAAACATGGGCGCCGGTCATGGCGGTGCGTCGGGCCGTTTCAACGCGATCCAGGAAGCCTCGTTCAACCTGGCGTGGATGCTGTCGCAGTGGGGAATCACGGAATAAAAAGGCAAGATTTTGAAGGGTTTTTCGGCTTTTTTCGGAAAACCCCTTGCGCACTTTGAAAAGAATGTTATATGATTCGGCCTCTTCAGACGTGGTGACAAACGTCGGATGCAGTCTCTGAATAGAAGTGTGCGGGCGCTTAGCTCAGTTGGTAGAGCGGAGCCCTTACAAGGCTTAGGTCGGGAGTTCGAGCCTCTCAGCGCCCACCAGATCAGAGACCTGGCATCATGATCAGCAGTACCGATCAAAGTAACACGGAGTGGTAGTTCAGTTGGTTAGAATACCGGCCTGTCACGTCGGGGGTCGCGGGTTCGAGTCCCGTCCGCTCCGCCAGCATTAAGAGAAGGGCCCGATTCGTCGGGCCCTTTTTCTATTTCACGCATAGATCGGAACTGGCTTGGACAGCACCGCCTACGTCGCCTTTCGCCTCAGCCTTGCCCGCCATGGCTTACGCCAGTTCGCGGCCAGTTTGCGCAGCTCTGCCGAAATCGTGGTGCTCATTGGCGGCAATGTCGTCATTGCCCTCCTCGCACTTTCTGCCTTCCCCACCATGTATGCGGCGACGCTTACGCCACTGCTGGCCACCACTGTGGTACTGACGCATGCGCTGATCATGAGCTTGCCCCTGGCGCTGCTGCGCAAGCGCGTGCTGCCGGCCGACGTGGTGGCCTGGCATCAGCGCCTGCCTGTCCCACCCACGTTTCAGCTGCGTGCCGATGCGACCGTTGCAGCCTTGCTGATCGGTCCCCTGGCGATTCTGTACACGGTCTCTGGCACCATCCTGCTCTATGAGCATCCAGCATGGCTGCGACCTGTCGTTGGCGTCGTTCTGACGCTGGTGTCGCTGGCAATCAGCTTTGCCGTTTCCAATGCCGTCCTGCGGCTTCGACTGCGCCGCCCGACTGCTGGGGGAATGCACGGCGCCAGCGCTACTGTCGCGATGCCCTATCAGTTCCGTGGCACGCGCCTGCGGCTGCCGATGCTCTGGCACCGCTTGTTCTGGCTGCCCTACTGGCGGCTCGAGAGCGTCGTCGGTTTTCAGCAAACTGCCTTGCTGGCAGCGGCGCTAGTGTGTGCCGTCGTGTGGATGCACACCGGCGCCGGCTGGCTGCGTGCCCTGCTGACGCTCGCCTGCGCGCTTCTGATGGTGGTGGTGACCGATCGTGGTGACAAGGCTGTGCGCGAGCAGACCGACTTCCTGCGGCCGGCAATGGCCAGTTGGCCGCTGGCGCCGCGCACACTATTTCTGTGTGCCCGTCTGTTCTCGGCGGCCCCCGCGCTGCTGGTGCTGCTGGTGATCGCTCTCGGCGGCGCGCCGCACGGCCTGTGGCAGCATCGCGCCGGTCAGGTGTATCTGGTGCTTGGCTGCCTCGCGCCGCTGCTGCTGGTTGCCACGCCGCTTGTCAACGAGCGCTTTCGCGTCGGCCTGGTCGCCACTGAAATTCTTTTGCTATGCGCTGTCGGAAGCGAACTATGGACATGAAACCCACCTTGCACATTGAAGGCCTTGGCTTTCGCTTTGACAGCCATCTGGTATTCCACGATTTTTCTGCCACGTTGGGACCGGGGATCACTTGGCTGCGTGGACCGAATGGCAAGGGCAAGACGACCTTGATGCGGCTGATCGCTGGTGCACTTGTGCCGCAGGCGGGCAGCGTGCGGCTTGATGAACTGGGATGCGCCAGCGCGCCGCTGGCCTATCGCCAGGCCAGCTTCTTTTGTGGCGGGGATCTGCCGGAGCTGCCCTGGCTGACGGTGCAGGAGTTTTTCGATATTCATCTGTCGCTGTATCCGGGGGCGCAGGCAACGCTGGTGGCGGCGCAGCTGGAGGCATTTGGTATCGCAGAAGTGCTGACGCAGCGCTTGTCGACGCTGTCGCTGGGGCAGCACAAGAAGGTGCAACTGAGCTTGGCGCTGGCGCTGCCGGTGCGGCTTTTGCTGCTCGATGAGCCGTTCAATGGATTGGATACGGCAGCCATGGACTGGCTGCGCGCGCAGCTCGCGGCGCGCGGGGAAGAGCAGCGCACATGCATTGTGTTGACCAGCCATCTGGATCCGCAGCTGGAGGTGCGGGGGACGCTGGATCTGGACTAATCCAGCACACTCGTGTTGCACCTCACATTGCCGCCGGCGAAATAAGCCGAGCCCACCACCACGTCGTCCTCGCGTAAGCGGGGACCCATACAGCGCTCGCCTCAGTATGGGGCCAACGCATGCGTTGGCGCACGACCGCTTGCGGTCGTCCCCGCTTTCGCAGGACGACGATTTTTTACTTAGGTGGATAGCTGGATAGGGCTATCGCACCTCCACCTCACGCGCAAATGCGCATCGGGTCACCCACCGCCACTCGGTCACGCCCATTGCTCTTGGCCTTGTACAGGGCCCGGTCGGCGCGCGCCAGGGCTGCGTTGATATGTTCGCCCTGGTCGATCAGCACCACGCCAATACTGACCGTGAAGCCCTCCGCCATCTCGTGCTCGTCCAGACGCGCACCTTTGACCGCCATGCGAACCCGCTCGGCCGCCTGCAAGGCCCCGGCCAGGTCAGTGCCCGGCAACGTGATGGCAAATTCCTCGCCACCGAGCCGTCCCAGAATGTCCGGATCGCGCAGCGCGCCCTGTGCCGCCTGCGCAAACACGCACAGCGCATGGTCGCCCACAGCGTGGCCATGACGGTCGTTGATCGCCTTGAAGTGGTCCAGGTCCAGCATCAGCAGCGCCACCGGGTGACGCTGACGCGCGGCCAGCGTGCGCGCGCTGGCGGTCAGCTCGAAAAAGGCGCGCCGGTTCACCAGGCCAGTCAAGCTGTCGACTGTCGCCAGCAGCTCCATCTTGCGGTCGTCCTTTTCCTTGCACAGCAACAGAAAGCCAAAGCCGTTGACGATCAACAGCGCGTAGGCAGTCAGATAAATGAAAGTCTGCACCGGACCATTGGCAAACGCTGTCTGCGCGCCATGCACCGCACTGACGTAGGCGCGCAGCACCATGGCGCAAAAGAAGACCAGGTTGTTGAAACCGATCAGGCGCTGCAGCATCGAGCTGTCCGGGCGCGGGCGCAGCAGCGCCACCGCCATGGCACCACTGAAGCCGGCAATAATGAGCGAGATGACGGCGCCGCGCACCATCGGCGGCGCATTGAAGAAGTGCGAACCGTTGTAGACCAGCAGCGCCAGCAACGTGCCGCCCATGATCAGGCGGCGCCACTGCTGCACATTGAAGAAGATGCAGTAGGCCGCGGCCTCGCACACCACGCCAATGATCAGGAAGGAATTACTCGACACACCCAGCCAGGGCGCCGGCCAGTCCGGCTTCATCCAGGCGAGCAAATGCGCAAAGCCCTGGACCAGCTTGGCCCACTGCCACATCTGCAAGGCGGGATTGACGGGGCCCGAGTGTCCATAGCCGGCAATCAGCATGGCAAAGGCGATATTGCCGATCGCCAAAACCAGCATGAATGTCTGTGTATCGATCACGAGGAAGTCCTGAAACGGCGCGGCCCGGATGGCACGCCAAGATGTTCTTGAGGCAAGTCAAATTACTTTTCGACATTATCCTACCCGAAAAGTAGGTAACTGTCGGTATTTACCAAAAACATTGATGGAAGCTTGACGGAACTGCCACGAAAGTACCCAAAAACACCACAGTTGGGGGTTTAGTGGCTCACTTCCTTTTGCGCGCGCAGCAGGGCGTCGAATTCCGGGCCCGGCATCGGACGGGCAAACAGATAGCCCTGGCCGTAGTCGCAACCGGCCTCGATCAGCAAGTCGCGCTGCTCTTCGGTCTCCACCCCTTCGGCGATGACGCGCAAGTCGAGCTTGTGGGCCATCACGATGATGGCCTCGGACAGGGCCATGTCGCTTGAATCGGTGGCCAGGTTGCGGGTGAAGGATCGGTCGATTTTCAGATAATCGATGTCGAATTTCTTCAGGTAGGAGAGCGAGGAATAGCCCGTGCCAAAGTCGTCGAGCGCTACCTGGATGCCGGCGTCGCGCAGCGCCAGCAGCTTGTCGGTGACACCGCTGGACGCGTCGAGCAGCAGGCCTTCGGTAATTTCCACCACCACCGACTGGCCAGACAGGCCGATGGTTTTCATGTGCTCGAACCAGGCTTCGTAGCCGCGGCCCTCGCGCTGAAACTCCAGCGGTGACTGGTTGACGCTGACCTGGAAGCGCGCATCATGCTCATTGCGCCACTGGCTGGCCCAGCGCGCCGATTCCTTGAACACCCACTCGCCGATATCAAGGATCAGGCCACTGGCCTCGGCCAGCGGAATGAACTCCAGTGGACTGACCAAGCCACGTTGGGGATGCTGCCAGCGAATCAGCGCTTCGGCCTTGTGAATCTGGCCCGTCTTCAAATGCACGATGGGCTGGAAGTAGACGCGGAACTGATCGCCCTTGAGGGCACTGCGCAAGTCGTTCGTCATGCGCATGCGGCTAAGCGCGGCCACCTGCAGGGCCGGGGTGAAGTAGCTGAAACGGTTGCGCCCTGCGTCCTTGGCTGCGTACATGGCCTGGTCGGCGTGCTTGAGCAGGTCGTCGATGTCGCGCGCGTCGTCCGGATACAGGGTGATGCCAACGCTGGCCGAGACGAAGGCCTGTTCGGCGCCCAGTTGGAAAGGGGTCTGCATGACATCGAGGATTTTCTGCGCGATGCGGCCCACCGCGTCCACTTCATCGAGCGCAGACAGGATGACCGTGAACTCGTCGCCGCCCAGTCGCGCCACCGTATCGGACTCGCGCACGCAGGAGCGGATGCGGCGCGCCGCCTCCACCAGCAGCACGTCGCCCTGGTGGTGGCCGAGCGTGTCGTTCACTTCCTTGAAGTGATCGAGGTCGATGAACAGGATGGCGATACGGCGCCCGTCGCGCCGGCTCTTGATGATGTCGTTGTCCAGGCGGTCGTGGAACATGCGCCGGTTCGGCAGCTGGGTCAGCGGATCGAAATTGGCCTGCTGCCAGATCAACGCCTCCGACTGTTTTTTCTCCGTCACGTCTTCGATCATGCACAGATGCAGGGGCTGGGCATTGGCTTCGGCGTCGATCTTGGCAATCGACATATCGATCCACACCACCGAGCCGTCCGGCCGCACCAGGCGCTTGGAGGTCTTGAAGCCCGGGACCACGCCGGCGTTCAGGTCCGCCATCTGCAGCAGCTCCTTGGCGATGTCGTCCGGGTGCGTGATGTCGGTCCAGTGGCTGCTGCGGATCTCTTCGAAGCTGCGGCCCGTGATGGCGGCATAGCGCGGATTGATGTCCTTGAATTGGCCGGTGCTCGAATCGATCAGGGCAATGCCCATCGGCGCTTCTTCGAACATGGTCCGAAAGCGCAGCTCACCCTTCCGGATGGTTTCGCGGGCGCGCCGCCGCTCGCGCGCGAGCAGCGTCACGTGCACCGCGCCACCCACCAGGAGCAGCACGGTGGCCGCGATCAGGACGCGGTACAACCAGGTGATGGAATCGCGGCGCGGTTCGGGGTTGTACAGAAAGCCGTCGAAATTGACGCCCTTGGGCAGCATGCCCAGGTCGGCGTAAATGTCGGCGATGTGGCGCCAGCGCTCCGGATTCATGTAGCCGATTTCCACCAGCACCGGCTGCACCAGCGGCACCATCTGGCGCGCTTCAAACAGCAGGTGCTGGCGGTCGTGGCGTTGGGTGTATTTGGCCAGGATCAGGTCCGCGATTTCTTCCTGGTGCGCCATCGCATAGGCCCAACCCTTCATGCTGGCGTTGCGAAAGGCACGTACCCGCGCCGGATTGTTCTTGATTTCGCGCTCGCTGGTAAACAGGTTGTCGCCGTAAAAATCGATGCCGGCCGCGCGCGGGCTGTAGACATCGTACAAAAAGCCGATGCGGTCCAGGTAGTCCGGTTCATTGGTGACATAGGCCGACATGGCGTCGACCTTGCCCTTGACCAGATCGTCGGGATTGAAGGAGTGTTCGACCCTTACCACGCTGGACAAGGGAATGCCTTCGCGCATCAGGTAGGCGATCAGTTCATCGGCCTGTGTCAGTTCGTCGGTGAGCGAGCCGATCATCACGCGCTTGCCCTTGATGTCGGACAGGTCGGGCGACGTGGAACGCTGGCGCACCAGCAGTACGTAGGGCGAATGCTGGAGCACCACGCCCAGCACCACCAGCGGCTTGCCCGCCAGGCGCGCCAAGAGCAGGCTGCTGCTGCCCACGCCATAGTCGGCCGTGCCATCGAAGACGCGCCGCTCCGGCTCGGCACCATCCTTGCCCTCGTTGATGCGCACATCAAGGCCGGCGTCGCGGTAATACCCTTTTTCCAGGGCGGCGTAATAACCGGCGAACTGGAACTGGTGGGTGTGTTTGAGTTGCAGCGTGATGGTGTCGAGCGCGCGCGCCGATGGGCTGGCGCACAAGAACAGCACCAGCGCGCATGCACAGCAGCGCCTGAACAGTAGCGGAACAATCATCAGCCGACCAACCATGTGAAAGGTGTGCGCTAGGGCAACGTATGATGGATTGTACTTTCGAAAGCTGAAAAACTGGCGGAATTCGCCCGTACTGTGCGGGGCTACAACGGCTTGCCAAAACGTCTATCTGTGGGGGGGGGATAGGCGCATCAATAGCACTGAAGCGACAAGAAGTAGCGACGAGTGGTCGCGCTAGCATCGCCCTACACTGTGCTTGCGAAAGCGAGCAGCCATATCGCCGCAGCGAATAGAGGTAGCGCTAGCATCACCCTACACTGTGCTTGCGAAAGCGAGCAGCCATACCGCCGCCGCAACCAGAGGTAGCGCTAGCATCACCCTACACTGTGCTTGCGAAAGCGAGCAGCCATACTCGCGCGGCTACGAGTGGGTGTAATCCGGGCACAGGCGTATGGGTCCTCGCTTTCGCAAGGACAGTGATGGGTGGTTGTAGTGGCCCTACTTTCGGCGGCCCTTCGCTGCTGGCGCCGCAGCGGCCGCCTTGCGCGTCTTGGGTCGCCAGAATCGACGGTCTGACCTTGGACTCAGGCGCGATGGCGAAAGCGAGCAGCCATATCGCCGCAGCGAACAGAGGTAGCGCTAGCATCACCCTACACTGTGCTTGCGAAAGCGAGCACCCATACTCGCGCGGCTACGAGTGGGTGTTAATTCGGGCACAGGGCGTATGGGTCCTCGCTTTCGCAAGGACAGTGATGGGTGGCTGTGGTGGCCCTACTTGCGGCGGCCCTTCGCTGCTGGCGCCGCAGCGGCCGGCTTGCGCGTCTTGATGGTCGCCAGAATCGACGGTCTGACCTTGGACTCAGGCGCGATGAACGGCGTCGGCGCCGTTGCACGCGCAGTCGCACGTTTCGGCGCGGCGGCAAACTTGTCCAGCGTTCCCGCCCCCGAAGTCTGACGCTTGCGCTCGCCCGCTGCCAGGCCGCCGTCTTCCGACGCCTGCCAGCTTGGCACCAGGTGCCGGTCGCCATTGCCGATCAAGTCGCCACGCCCCATGTTGACCAAGGTTTCGCGCAGGATAGGCCAGTTGGCCGGGTCCTGGTAGCGCAGGAAAGCCTTGTGCGCGCGCCTGACCTTGCCGCTTTTGGCCGTTTCCACCACTTCCGACTCCGCCGTCACCTTGTGCAGGGGATTTTTCTTCGAGTGGTACATGGTCGTCGCCATCGCCATGGGCGTAGGCATGAAGGTCTGCACCTGGTCGAGCTTGAAGTTGTTTTTCTTCAGCCAGAGCGCCAGGTTCAGCATGTCCTCATCCGTGGTTCCCGGGTGGGCGGCGATGAAGTAAGGAATCAGGTACTGCTTCTTGCCCGCTTCCAGCGAGAAGCGGTCAAACATTTCCTTGAATTCGTCGTAGGCGCCTATGCCCGGCTTCATCATCTTCGATAGCGTGCCTTCTTCCGTATGTTCAGGCGCAATCTTCAGCAGGCCGCCCACGTGGTGGGTCACCAGTTCCTTGACATACTCGGGCGAGCGCACAGCCAGGTCGTAGCGCAGGCCCGAGCTGATCAAGACTTTCTTGATGCCGGGAATGGCGCGCGCCTTGCGGTACAGGGAAATGAGCTTGCTGTGGTCGGTACCCAGGTTGACGCAGATGGTTGGGTACACGCACGACAGGCGGCGGCAGGATTCCTCGATCGTCTTGTCCTTGCAGGCCAGGCGATACATGTTCGCGGTCGGGCCGCCCATGTCGGAAATGGTGCCCGTGAAGCCCTTGGTCTTGTCGCGGATATGCTCAATCTCGCGCAGGATGGAAGGCTCGGAACGGCTCTGGATGATGCGCCCTTCGTGCTCGGTGATCGAGCAGAAGGTGCAGCCGCCAAAGCAGCCGCGCATGATGTTGACCGAGAAGCGGATCATGTCCCAGGCAGGAATCTTGGCCTTGCCATAGCTCGGATGGGGCGCGCGCGCATAGCTCATGTCGTACACGCCATCCATTTCGTCCATGGCCAGCGGCAGCGGCGGCGGATTGATCCACACGTCGCGCTCGCCATGCGCTTGCACCATGGCGCGCGCATTGCCGGGATTCGATTCCAGGTGGAACACGCGCGAGGTGTGGGCGTACATCACCGGGTCGTCCTTCACCACGTCGTAGGAAGGCAGACGCACCACAGTCTTGTTGTGCTTTTCCTTGAGCATGGCCTGGCGCTCTTCGCGCGACATGATGCGGATCGGCTTGACCACCTCAGGCGCCTTGGCAGCGTTGTCCGTGGCGCAGGCGCTCTTGTCTTCCTTGGCCATCGCGTAGGGGTCGGGATGGGCGTCAATCTTGCCGGGTACGTCGACCCGGGTCGAATTGTGCACGCCCCAGTCCTCGCCCGGCAGCCAGCCGGCCGGCGCCATGAAGGCGGTACCGCGCAAGTCGCGGATATCCTTGATGTCTTCGCCAGCGTTGAGGCGATGGGTCAGGTCCACCAGGGCGCGCTCGGCATTGCCGAACAGGAGCAGGTCGGCCTTGGAATCCGGCAGCACCGAGCGGCGCACCTTGTCCGACCAGTAATCGTAGTGGGCGATGCGGCGCAGCGAGGCTTCGATCGAGCCGATGATGACGGGCACGTCAGGATAGGCTTCGCGCGCACGCTGGGCGTACACGGTGACGGTGCGGTCAGGGCGCTTGTTCGGCTCGCCATTGGGGGTGTAGGCGTCGTCCGAACGGATCTTGCGGTCCGCCGTGTAACGATTGACCATGGAATCCATATTGCCAGCCGTGACGCCAAAATACAGGCGCGGTTTGCCCAGCGCGCGAAACGGTTCGGCCGAGAGCCAATCCGGCTGGCTGATGATGCCAACACGGTAACCTTGCGCCTCGAGCAGGCGGCCGACCAGGGCCATGCCGAAGCTCGGATGGTCGATGTAGGCGTCGCCGGTGACGAGGATGACGTCGCACTCGTCCCAGCCCAAGGCGGCCATTTCGGCGCGCGACATGGGCAGGAAAGGCGCAGCAGCAGCGCGGCTAGACCGCTTGGGGACGGTCGCAAAGAGATTGGTTGGGGAGTTCATTGGGCGGTATTGTACCGGAAAATGTGCCCTGCGCACCGCGATTGACACATTTTCCAGGTCCACAGCCCGGCAAAAACGTCTTATCTATCAATAACTTGTGACGTTTGTGCCATTAAAACAGGCAGATGGGCCGCGCGCTTCAGATGCCCATATTGGCCAGCATGCGTCCCAGTTCGCGCAGGGCGGGCTCGAGCCGGGGATGCTCGGCAGCGAAGCGCGCCGTCAACTCCTGAGTGCGTTCGGCCAGGCCGAAGGACTCGGCATCGGCCACGTCGCGCGCTGCCATGGCTGCGGCTTCCGTGCGGCGCTCGAGCAGGCTGCGGATGTCGCCATCGAGCTGCTGCAGCAGAGAATGCAGTTCTTCATCCACATTGCTGGTCTGGGCCAGGTTGGCGCTCAGGTTCTTCAAATGGGACTTCAGGTTCGCTGTTTCATCGTTCGACATGTCGTCCTCGTTTCAGTGGGTGAACTTCGTCTCCAGGTACAACTCTTCCACCTTCTGGCGGGCCCATGGCGTCTTGCGCAGGAACTTCAGGCTGGACTTAATGCTCGGGTCGCTGGTAAAGCAGTTGATGGCAATGCGCTGGCCCAGCGCGTCCCAGCCGTGATGCGCCACCAGCCGGGTCAGGATGGCCTCCAGGGTCAGGCCATGTAATTCTTGAACACTCATTGCAACAAACGCTCCGTTTCAGATTGCGAGAAATATAGAGCGTTTATACACCCAAACGGCAAGCCCGGCCAACTACACCGGCGCTGCTAGCAAGGCCGTGCGTTGGCTGCGAGTGAGGGAGGCGAGCGCCTTTTGATAAGACCAGTCCAGCAATTCGGCCAGATAATCGGGCGGCACACGGTAGGGCGGCACCATGGTGACCCAGTGAAAGCGTCCCATGTAACGGGCCGGTTTGATGCCCGGCATGCCCGTCAGTTCGACAAAGCGCGAGGGGGTCACGCGCAGGCTGAAGCGCCATTGCTCCGGCGCGCTGGTCTTGAAATAGGCGAACTTCTTGTCGCCGACCGCGTAGACCAGGATGTTGCTCGGTGCTCCGTATTCCTGCACGGTGGCGCCGGGCAGGCCGGCACACAGGGTCTTCAACTCGCTGGTATCGATGGGGTCCTCACAAATCGTCGTTGATGGCGCCGCCATCATCGCACGGCGCCTTCCTATTGTGAAATGTGCATGTCGTAGCGTGCGCCGTTGGAAAACGCACAGGTGCCCGAGCCCAGCGCCGAGTTGCTCATCACATAGTCGCAGCGCACGAAGCCACCACGGTTGCCGCTGGCATCGGCCACACCCTTGCTGGAATTGGGCGAACGGGTCGCTTCGCCCGCATACGATTCGCCCCCGAGGCTGAAGCTGAACTGACCACGGCCCTGCTCCGGGTTGCTGATGACGCCGCTAGCGCTACCCATGCGCGACGCCGCCTCGTTGGCCGGGTACAGGCGGGCCGTGAAGCCGGGACGGTAGGCCGGCATGGGCACGATGGCCGTACCGCTGTAGCTGCCACCATTGTTCGCGCCGTTGGGATATTGGTTCAAGGGCATGACATAGCAGCCAGCCAGGCTTGCGCCCACCAGGGTCGTTGCCAGCAGGGTCGAAAATTTCAACATCTTTGTTCTCCTTCAATATGCTTACCACCATGAATTGACAAGTCGGCTGGACAGTAGGGCCGCTTGTCACCTGAAGCTCATGAGGTCGAAGTATAAGAAGATAGAACTTTTTAGCTATTTGTATTGATGAAGGACTGCCAGGCAGTACCTGGCGTGCTAGCGGGCAGGGCTGGGTCGCGTCGCTTCCTTGTGGCCAAGGTAGTAAGCGGCGTAGCCGATTACTTCGCGCGCGAGGGAATACACGTCGCGCCCTTCGGCGTAGCGCGCATGGATGTGGCCGCTGACGTGCAGGCCGGCACGCTCGAAGGCCAGGCGTGTTCTGGCGATATGAAAATATTGGGTCGCGATCAGCACCGACGCGAGTTTGTGGTCACGCGCGATGCGTACCACATTGGTGGCCGATGCTGCCGTGTCATTGCCAGCGTTGTCGATCAGCACGGCATCGGCCGGTACGCCGTGGTCGACCAGATAGCGCGCCATCACGGCTGCCTCGTCAAAGCCTTCCTTGCCGGTGCCGCCAGTGACGATCAACAAGGGCGCCAGTTTCTGCTGCCAGGCATCGAGAGCGCAATCGAGGCGGGCGCGCAAACGCGGCGACGGTTGGCCATCCGGCCCGACGGTGTTGCCCAGCACAACGATGGCTCCAGCAGGCGCGAGCTGATCCTGCAGCCCGACCGCAGCGATCAGGGCTGCTGCGACTACGAACAGGGTGAAGGGCAGCAGCAGCCAGAGCAGCAAGCGCTTCACCGCTTAAAAGACCGAACGGGCAGGCGCGGCGGGGGACTGGGCCAGGCTTTCCAGCAGCTTTTCGACGTGCCTGACATTCTCGATATCGGAAAACCCTTCCGTGCGTTTCTGCTTGTCGCCATCACTGTCGTGATAGTGCTCGGTCCAAAGAATCAGGTCGCCCGAGCCGTCCTGGTGCACGGTCTTTTCCAGCGTCGCCAGGTCAGCCGGCAGATAGGACTTGATGGTGAAGGTTTTCTTGCCTTTAATGGTCAGCGCGCGCTGGTTGGTGATGGCGTAAATCGTCGTCAAGGCCTTGCGCTTGAGCCATAGGGGCGAGCACAAACCGCCCAGGCCAATGAGGAGAAACGGCAAACCGAACAGGGGGAACCAGCCGAAGCCGCTGTCAAAACTTGGCATCTTGAATCCGGAAGCGCCACAGATCCAGAACACGCTAAATGCCGTCCAGGGCAGGAAGAAAAACCAGATCTTGAAACCGGACTTCATGGCGCGGTCCGCATTCGGCTGCGCCACCCACACCAGTTGCTCGCCACTTTTGAGCTCTTGCAGCAAGCGCTGTTGCAGGTCGGGAGGCAGGGAGGTGATACCGCTCATGGTCAGTCTCGCAGGAAATAATTGTACATTCTACGTGGGGGCTGCAAGCCCAGGCGAAAAAGCGTTCTTACTAGCAGTTCCCCCGTCGTCCTCGCGAAAGCGGGGACCCATACAGAGCTCGACGCAGCATGGGTCCCCGCTATCGCGAGGACGACGGTAATTTGGCATCAGCAACATCGACTTACCCCGTCGTTGTTAGGGCGAAAAAAATGCCGCTCAACCGAAGCTGAGCGGCATTCCATGCGGCGTGAAAAGCTTACTTGGTGTCGACAGCCAGGCCGCGACGTTCCAGCAAAGGCTCGATGATCGGATCGCGGCCGCGGAAGTTACGGAACAGGTCCATGGCTTCTGCCGTACCGCCACGCGAGAGCAAGGTCTTGCGGAAGTAGTCGCCGTTCTTGCGCAGCAGGCCGCCGTTTTCCTTGAACCATTCGACGGTATCGGCGTCCAACTTCTCACTCCACAGGTAAGCGTAGTAGCCGGCCGAGTAGCCGCCCGACATGCTGTGCGAGAAGTAGGTGGTGCGATAGCGCGGTGGCACAGGTGCAAAGTCCACGCCCGCGTTTTTCAGCGCAGCCGCTTCAAAGCCCAGCACGTCGGTTGGGATGTTGTTGGCTGGCAGCTGGTGCCAGCGCTGGTCCAGCAGCGAGGCCGCCAGGTATTCGGTGGTGGTGAAGCCCTGATTGAATTTCTTGGACGCGATGACCTTGTCCAGCAATTCTTTCGGCATGGCCGCGCCGGTCTTGTAGTGCTTGGCGTAGTTGGCCAGCACGGCAGGGTCGACCATCCACATTTCGTTGACCTGCGAAGGATATTCAACAAAGTCACGTGGCACGCTGGTGCCCGAGAAACGGGGGTATTTCACGTTCGACAGCAAACCGTGCAGGGCATGGCCAAATTCGTGGAAGGCCGTTTTGACTTCGTCGACCGTCAGCAAGGTTGGCTCGCCAGCTGGCGGTTTTGGAATGTTCAGGTGGTTGGCCACCACCGAGTGCGTGCCCAGCAGGTCGGACTGCGACACATAGGCATTCATCCAGGCGCCGCCTTGCTTGTTGCTGCGTGCGTACATGTCGGCGATGAAGATGGAGATCTGCTTGCCGTCGGCATCGAACACGTCAAACACGCGCACGTCCGGGTTGTAGACCGGCAGGTCCTTGCGTTCCTTGAAGGTCAGGCCGTACAGTTTTTCAGCTGCAAAGAACACGCCATTCTTGAGGACGCTGTCGAGTTCGAAGTAAGGCTTGAGCTGGCTCTCGTCAAAGCTGTAACGGGCAGCGCGCACCTTGTCGCTGTAGAAGGCCCAGTCATAGGAGGCGACCTTGAAGCCGCCGTTGTCGGCGTCGATCATCTTCTGGATTTCGGCCGCTTCCTTGCGTGCATTGACCACCGCTGGCTTGGCCAGTTCGGACAGCAGCTTGTTCACGTTGGCGGTGTTTTGCGCGGTCTGGTCAACCAGCGAATAGGAAGCAAAGTCAGGGTAGCCGAGCAGGGCTGCGCGTTCGGCACGCAGCTTGGCCAGCTTGACCACCACGTTGCGGTTGTCGAACTTGCCGCCATGGCTGCCGCGCGCCATCGATGCTGCCATCAGGCGCTCGCGCACGCTGCGGTTGGTCAGCACGGACAGCGGTGGCTGGCCGGTGGTGTTGACCAGGGCGACGACGAACTTGTCTTTCAGGCCGCGCTTTTTCGCTTCGGCAGCGGCAGCGTCGATGGCCGCGTCGCTCATGCCGGCCAGTTCGGCGCGGGTGTCCACGACCAGGGCCGAGGCGTTGGTTTCTTTCAGCACGTTCTGGGTGAACTCGGTCTGCGCCATGGCGATCTGGCCATTGTAGGTCTTGAGCTTTTTCTTGTTGGCAGCGTTCAGATTGGCGCCGGCCAGCACGAAGTCCTTGTGATAGCGCTCAAGCAGGAAGGCCGATTCTGGATCGAGGCCCAGGGTGGCGCGCTTGTCGTACAGGGCTTGCACGCGCTTGTACAGTTTTTCGTTGAGGTAGATCGCGTCGTTGTGCGCGGCCAGCTTGGGCGACATTTCACGGTCGATGGCGTCGAGCGCGTCGTTGGTGTTGGCGCCTTGCAGGCTGGAGAAGGTGGTGGCAACGCGGGTCAGCAGTTGGCCAGATTTTTCCATTGCGACGATGGTGTTCTCAAAGGTAGGCGCATCCTTGCTATCGGCAATGGCGGCGATTTCCATCAGCTGCTCGCGCATGCCGGCAGCGTAGGCTGGCTTGAAGTGCTCGTCCTTGATCTTGTCAAAGGCAGGATATTGGAAAGGCAGCGTGCTAGGCGCGGCGAACGGATTCGAGGCCGGCAGTGGCGCGGCAGCAGCAACAGGAGCGGCAATGGCAGCGGTTTGGATCAACGCCAGGCTGGCGGCGACGATAAGCATGTGGGGACGGTTCATGGCATCTTTCACGAGCGCTAAGGACAACCACCAGCGGGTAGCCGGCGGCACATAGCCGACGATCATAGCAGGATGTCAAGCAAGCGTCATCCGCTAGCGTGTATGCATGTTAGCAATGCGCGACACATCGTCGCCGCCTGTATGCACGGGCGCCGTTCAATAATGGGGCGGCTTTTCGTGGCCCATGTTCGGGCCGGACTGGGCGGCCGTACGGATGTGCTCGACCAACTGGGTCACGCGCGCTTCGAGCTGGTCGATGCGGCGGCTTTGCTGGTACACAATCTCATTAAGCGACTCGACCAGATCTTCCTGGTGAGCAATCTTAATTTCGATATTCATGAAACGGTCGTCGTGGCTCACGGTGGGGGTCCTCGGTGGAAAGGCGACATTATGCCAGTGGCAGCGATCAGGTATAGCGCCCGGCCAACATCAAATTGTTTTTCGCGGCGCGCTGAAGTGCCGGCAATAATTCTGCGCAAATATGCGCCTCGAACGCCGGTGTTCGCCACCTGCCCTGTACTGCCAGGAGGCCCGACACTTCCTCAAGGACGCGCCGCACTTCCTCTTGATTGAAAATGAAGTATTTGTGTTGCGGGTCAGGTAACTCAGTCGTCCCATGGCGCCGGCCTGTGGCCAGGAAATTGGCCAAGGTGACTGGAAAACCTGGCTCGACCTTACCTCCAAAGCCGAGGAAGCCGCCGCGGCGAACGGGCGCGTCTCGTGACAGCAATTCGTCCACTGCCTGGGGGGACAGGCCTTCCAGGTGTTCATCTGTGTAGGGAAGGATGGGCTCGAGCCCTTCAGGGCAGAAAAATCCGACCACTGTCGCATCGAGCAAGGCGGCATCGTCCGTGGCGAGCTTCGAATAAGAAATCCCATACCGCGCCACATGTTCGGTGATCGCAACAATGTGCGGCGGTGCATTGCGCCAGACAGCGTCAAGATAGAGAAGGGGTT
>JBJMVX010000250.1:0-23252 GCA_045810445.1 Massilia sp. | reverse complement strand
TCTGCTCGAACGGCTCGATATGGATGTCGGAGGCGCCTTCGCGCAGCGCCTGCGTGAGCAGCGCGTTGATCATGCGGATGACGGGCGCGTCGTCGGAGGACTCGAGCAAGTCTTCGATGGCCGGCACGTCCTGCAGCAGCTTGGTCAAGTCGAGGTCAGCGTCAAATTCGTCAGCTACCTGGGAAGCGTCGCCGCCAGCGCCCGCATAGGCGGTGGCAATGGCCGCTTCCAGGTCGGCGCGTTCCATCGAGCGCAGGGCGATGCGGCCGAAGCGGCGCGACACTTCCGCGATTGCCGCCGGGGCAGTCGCGCCAGAGACCCACACTTCGACCGTGGCCTCGGCCTCGTCGCTGTGACGGGCCAGCACGCCGAAGTCGCGCGCGAAAGCGTAGGGTAAGAGGTTACTCATCGTATGCCTGTTATTTGTTCACGGGCGCTGCCGGCTGCGCCGGGCCCGGACCATCGCGGGTAGGCACAGGCACCATCAGTGGGCGCGGCGGAATCTTGGCCATGGCGCCACCGGCAGGCGGCTGGCCCGCATTCAATTGCGGCAGCACGGGGGAGCCCAGGTCCGGCATCACGATCGCATCCTGGGGCGCGGCAGCTTTCTGGCCGGCCGAGCGCATGTAGTCGTAGCGGTCGGCGGCAATGCTGTTGCTCTCTTCCTTGCTGCGCACGATGACTGGGCGCAGGAACACCATCAGATTGGTCTTGGTGCGCTTGCGGCTGCGGTACTTGAACAGATTGCCGATCAGGGGAATGTCGCCCAGGCCGCGCACTTTTTCTTCCGAGTTGCTGCTGTCGTCGCGGATCAAACCACCGATGACGATGATCTGGCCATCGTCGGCGATCACATTGTTTTCGATCTGGCGGATGTTGGTCGTGACACCAGACGGCGAGGTCTTGGTCGACTCGTCCACATTCGACGACTCCTGGTAGATCGCCATCTTGATGGTGCCGCCTTCGGAAATCTGCGGACGCACCTTCAAGGTCAGGCCCACGTCCTTGCGGTCGAAAGTCTGGAAGGGATTGGCATTGGCGCCGCCAGCGGCCGTGGTGAACTGGCCGGTGATGATGGGGACGTTCTGACCGACCTTGATGGTCGACAGTTCATTGTCCAGGGTGAGCATGTTCGGCGTGGACAGGATGTTGCCGTTGCCGCTGGTTTCAATGGCCGAGGCAATCGCGCCCAGGCCCAGGGCGCCATTGATCATCTTGAACAGGCCAATCGACAGGCCAGGCGCCGGCGCGGCGGCCGAACCGCCACCTGCCAGCTTGACCAGATTGCTGTCGCCAGCGCCAGTGAAGTTCTGCAGCGCGCCGACGCGGTAATTGCTGCTGCTATTGCCCGACAAGCCAGCCCACTGCACCCCGAACTGGGCTGCGTTTTCAGCATTGACTTCCACGATCAGGGATTCGATATAGACCTGGGCGCGGCGCACGTCGAGCTGGTCGATGACGGCGCGCAGATTGCGGTACACAGCGTCGGGCGCCGTAATGATGAGGGTATTGGTCGAGGCGTCGGCCTGGATGAAACCGGCCGTGCTGCCCCCGCCGCCACTGCTGGCCTGCTGGTTGCCCTGCTGGTTGAAGCTCTGGTTGTTGCCTTGCGTCTGGCCCTGCTGCCCATTTTGCTGGCTGCCTGCCTGCACGCTGCCGCCGCTGGTGCCCTTGTCGCCTTGTGGCAGCGACGAGGTGTCGCCCGAGACCACTGCGCGCAAGGTCGCTGCCAGCTTGGTGGCGTCTGCATTTTTCAGGTAGACCACGTGCACATTGCCCGCTTCGGCGGTCGGCTGATCGAGTTTCGTGATCAGGGACTTGGCCAGGTTGGCGCGGGCGCGCGATGGCGCCTTGATCACCAGCGAATTGGTGCGCGGGTCGGCAGCAACGGTCACACGGCCAGAGTCGCCGCCGGCGGAGGGCTCGAGCAGCTTGGTGACCAGGGTGGCCAGGTCCGACGCGATGGCGTAACGCACCGGCACGATGTCGACGTCGGCTGCCACTGGCGCGTCGAGCGCCTCGATGATCTTGGTCAGGCGCGCGAGATTGTCGGCGTAGTCGGTGATCACCAGGCTGTTGTTGCCCGGGTTGGCCATGATCGAATTGTTTGGCGAAATGAGGGGCCGCAGCACGGCCGTCAGATTGGCTGCCGACTCGTAATTGAGGTGGTAGATCTGGGTCGCGACCTGATCGCCCTTGACCGTGCGCGCACCCTTGCCGACATGGGTGGGCGAGGCTTGCAGCTTCGCTTCGGCTTCCGGCACCACTTTCGCGTAGCCGTCGCCAGTGACCACCGCATAGCCTTGCAGGCGCAGCGCGGACGTGAGCAGGCTAAAGGCCTGGGATTTGCTGATCGAGTGTTCGGACACCAGCGTCAGCGTGCCCTTGACGCGCGGATCAATGATGAAGGTCATGCCTGTGTAGTGACCGACTGCCTTGATCACGGCCTCGATATCGGCGCCCACGAAATTGAGCGCGGCCTGGTCCTCAGGCGCGGCCCACAGCGGCGCGGGGGCAGTGGCCACGGCGCAGCACAGCATGACGCCAGCGGCGACACGGCGCAGGGCAGGAAATTGGATGGTGCTTGACTGTTTTTTCATCATTTGAACTCTAAGGCGATAGTTTTCTTGCCGTCCACCATTCGGCGCTGGCCCAATAAATTGAGAAGATTCCCCAGCGTTTCTTCATATCCATCGGCCGCCTGCGCCTGTCCCGAAAACTGGAAGCGCCCTTTGTCGAGGCCTCCCTTTCCCGATAACAGAAGCGCACCGCGCACCGTCGTCAAACTCAAAGCTGCCTGCTGGCCGCGCCAGTCCATGGCCATTTCATAACTGCCCAAAGGCTTGACCGGCGCCATACGCGAGCCCATGTCATTGAGCTTGAGTACCGTGTGCCCCGTGACCTCCACCCCTCTTCCCGCGCGCGCCAGCTGCAGCGGCGTCCACGAGAGCGTCATCGCGCCGCTCGGGTCCAGGGTGTTGAGCGGCGCGCCCAGTCCGGCCAACCGTTCGGCCGGCAGCTGCAGCGCGCCGGCGCTGATATCCCATTGCGACCAACTACCCGTCACGGTCACCGGGGCGCTGAGCGCCTGCGGATTTTCCAGCGTCAGATCCACCTGCCCGAGCATGATCAGCGGCGACAGGCGCCAGCTGAAGCGTCCCGCCAACAAGGGCGTCACCGCCCCGTTGGCGCCCGCGGCACCACCAATGAAGGCTGAGCCGCGCCACAGCGTACCTTGCGCGTCTCCCAGAGTCAAACGTCCCTCGGTGCGGGACTCGACCAGGGCGCCTAGCCAGGTCGCTGGCAAAAAAGCCAGCACCGTGAACGCCACGGCCAGGGCCACCGCCGCCAACCATAGCACAGCACGTTTCATCGGGCCCCTTCGCCAAGCTTCTGGCGCAGCGTCAGCACGGCGTCGACCTGGCCGGCGGGACTGCCGGCGGTGACCGCCACTTCCTCGGCCACGATGCGGTTTTCATGGCGCTGGGCGTCCAGCCAGGCATACAGGCCCGCAAAGGCCACGCCATTGAACTGCAGCTTGGCGAAGTCGCCGGAGACGGCCAGGGAAGCAGGCGTGAGCGAACGCGATGCCAGGCTGGCCGTGAGCGACTCGCGCGTCATGGGACTGACCTGGGGCGCGGGCTGGCGTGCCAATTCGCCCGCTTCCTGGGCCAGCGCCTGCATCTTGGCAGCCTGCTCGCGCAGCAGCGGCAACTGGCTGCGCAGCTTGGCCCGACCGTCCAGCGCAGGGCTGATGAAGATCAGGTAGACCAGGGTGCACAGCACGGCGACGCCGCCAACGGTGAGGAATTTGCGCTCCTGCTCGGTGCGGGCCAGCCAGAACAGCGCGAACTGGTCGCGATATTGGGCGACGAAATTCTTGGCGCTCATGGCTTGCCTCCCGTGCTACGCAAGAGCCACACACCCAGGCTCGTTTCAGACAAGTCCAGGCCACGCGGGGCCAGGGCATCCTTGAGCGTCTTGACGGCGCCCTGGTCGGCCGATTCCGGCTTGATCTTGATGGTGATGGCACGCTCGCGGTAAGACAGCGACTGCACTTCCAGTGGCCGCGGCAAGGCATGGACTGCGTCGCCAAAGGCTGCCGAGAGGTAGGTAAATTCGTCATGCGCGACCTGGCCCTGGGCCACGCGCGCCGCCGCAATCTTCAAGCGCATCTCGGCCGCCGGGTCGCCCGTGAGCGGTTTGCTTTGGTAGGCGGCGCGGTAGGTCTCGGTCATGCCTTCGGTGATGGCCCTGGCCTCACGCTTCAGGCGCATCCACTGCACATTTAAGCCCACCACATTGACCACCACCGCCAACAAGGCCAGGCGCAAAGGCCAGCGCCATTTTTTCCAGTCGCGCACCTGGGCGCCGGCAGCGCCCAGCCCTGGCACCAGGTCCAGCGTGGTGCTCTTGGCGCCAGCGATCCAGTGCGCCCAGTGTTCGGCTTCGACCACGATGCCCGGTCCCGCTTCGGCCACCAGCGCCTGGTATTCACCCAGTTGCTCGGTTTCCACGTACAGGTTCAGGGGCGAGTCGCCCGCCAGCGCGCGCGCCGTTTGCAGGGCCACCGCGGGCGAGCCGCTCATGGCCAGGCCCAGGCCCTGGTACAGGCCATGGCGCAGCGTGATGCCGGCGCTGTCGATGGCGCCCGAGACATGGCCAGGGGCGATCGGCAGGCATAACTGGGATGGGACGGCGGCAACCGTGCGTGCGCCCTGGGCCAGCAAGGCCTTGACGATGGCTTCGAGCCAGGCGCGGTTGGCCACGGCCACGCAACGCATGCCGTCGTCGGTTTGGGCGGGCGCGGCGACCAGCACACAGTCTTCCGGGTCGCCCAGCACCTGTTCTTCGACCAGGCCAGGCAAGGCGGCTTTCAGGCGCGCGGCCGACAGCGGCGGCGTTTTGACCTGCAACAGCGTGACGTCAGCAGCAGCCATCAACAGCACCACGTGGCGGCTGGCGGCGACCACGTCGCCCATGCTGCGCAGCGCACCCGAGCCTTGCTGGACCAGCGCGCCGCCATCGGCCACCAGGGCAAAGCGCGCCAGGGCGCCTTCGCTGTCAGCACGGGCGGGAAGGCGGATATAGAGGATAGTCAAACAGTCTCGCTTTCGTTCTAGTTTTGGCGTACCCAGACCGTGGTGGTCCGAAACGCTGGCGCGGCCAGTTCACGGTTGATCAGCGCTTCGGCGTCCAGCGCCGCGCGGTCCAGGCGCACCCGCGAACTGACCAGAAAATACTCACTCTTTACATCAAAGGCCGCCGCCAGAATCGGCGTGGCCCCGTACAACTGACCGGTAAAATCGACGATCTGGCGGTAGTAAGCCTGCTTGCGGCGCGCCACCAGCGCCGTCGCCTGCGACAAGGAATAATTGTCGATCAGGGCAGAAATCACTTCCGGCGAGGCCGTATTCACATTCACTGTCACTGCATTGGCCGGCAACACGATAGCAAACTCGCGCAGCTTTTCCACAATCGCCGGCGTGTAGCCGGGAATGGACAGCAGGTCGTCGATCTGCGTCAGTGTCAACGGCGCCGACGACCTGGGCGCGACCGGCGTTGTCACCCCGGTCTGGGGTGGCAGCGGCGGCGCGCTGGCGGCCAAGGCCTTGGCCGTCTTCTCGGCCAGGGCTGGATCGATCTGCAGGTTCGCCAGCAGGCGCCGATAAATCCTGATATGTTCAGCGTTCGGCACCGGCCCGTTGGCCAGGTTGGTGAGATTGTAACGCGAGGTGGCGTCAATAATCCGGCCCGAGAGGGTCGCATCGAAAATTTCTCCCTCCACCCGTTCGCGCTCGATGTACTGGTCCAGCCGTGTCTCGGCCAGCGGTGTATTCCACACGGCCGTCAGCGAGGTGTAAGTGCTGTTGTCGCTGCCGTCCTGGCGCAGCACCAGGCGCGCCCAGTCCAGGGCCCCGCGCAAGATCCATTTGGTCTGCAGGTGCAGGCGCTGGTTTTCCATGGTGCGGATCTGGACCTGCTGCTGCCAGAACAGGCTGGCCACGATCGTCACGGCCAAGGTGGTGAGCAGCAGGGCCGTGATCACGGCCACGCCGCGCTGCTTGGCTGGCAGGGTGCGCATCACAGGCCACCCAGCAAGAAGGACTTGATCATCACCGCCTGCACGCCCTTGACCTGCAAGGACACCTGCACGCCCATGGGCGGCAACGACAGCGCGGTAGGATTGCTGGCCGATTGCACGCCCGGATTCCAGCGGCTGTTCTGCCACACTTCGACCACCATGCCGGAGACGCCGTTTTGCAGCACCACCGGCACCGTGGAATCGCTATTGCTGGTGGCAGCCTTCCACAGCATATCGAGCTGCATCAGGTCGCGCGTGGACGCGGTTTCGCGCCGCTGCAGCACGTTGTCCACCACACGGTAGGACACCACCTGCAGGGTGCTCGCTTCGTGTTCATGGTAGACATTGCGCACCATGACCATGCGGTCGGTGTCGCACAAGAGGAAGGGCCGGTTTTGCAGCAGCGTGGCGTCAGCCATGTGTTCTACGTCGCTTTGCATCTGGGCGAAGGCCAGTTGCATGCCGCGCGTGGCTTCCACTTCGGCCGTCAACGCAATGCGGGCGCGCACGATGCCGTCCAGGCCGCGCCAGCCCAGCACGGCCACGATGGCCAGGATGCTAATGGCCACCAAGAGCTCGATCAGGGTAAAGCCGCGGCGCGCGGCGCTGGTGCGAACGGCGCGCATCAGTCGTTAAGCACCAGTTGGACCAGCTTGATGATGCGCCGGTTAGGGTCGGTGATGTCGAACACCGACACTTCCACCCGGCGCAGGCGCGGGTTTGGCGTGGCCAGCACTTCTTCCTGGCACAGCAGCTTCAAGTCACCCTGGGGACACTCGAAACTGCGCTTGCCGATGCCGGGATAGGAGTGTTCCAGGCGAATTTGCACGAGCCGGTTTTCAGCCGACCAGGTGGCCATCATGGCCGCGCGCAGGCCGGTGCTGTTGGAGGTGAGGCTGCCGACCGCGCGCAGCGAGGCGCCCAGCGCGGTGCCGACAATGACCAGGGCCACCAGCACTTCGAGCAGGGTGAATCCGGCGGCGGAAGAGACGAGGCGCTTCATTCGACGACGAAGTGGCCGATGCCATCGGCGCGGATGGCGACGTGGTCGTCGCCGATGGCCATGGTCAGCACAAAGGGTTTATCGACCGGTTCACGGCCGAAGGTGATGCGCATCGGGATGCCAGGGCCGGCACTGGGCGGATCGATCGACAGCTTGACCGGACCGCCCTTGAAGGGACGCTCGCGCAGCATGTCTTCGTTCTTGACGCTGTCCCACTGGCTCTCGTTACGCACCAGGAAGCGATAGCTGTCGCCGTCCGCTTCGAAGGCTACCAGGCGGTTGCGCACAATGGCTTCATCGCGCGCCAGTTGCAGCAGCAGCGCGATGCGATTCGCTTCATTTTTCAGGGTCTGGCCGGCGCTGGGCATGACGTTGAAGGACACCATGCCAAGCGCAATGCCGATGATGCACAAGACCACCATCAGCTCCACAAGCGTAAAGCCGCGCATCGCGCGGCCTGGCTGGTTCCCTGCCAAGACGGCTCCTTATTCCCAGGAGCCGATGTCGGCATCATCGCCGACGCCGCCCGGCTGGCCATCGGCGCCGTAGGAGAACACGTCTACGTCGCCATGCACGCCAGGCGAGAGGTATTGGTAGGGGCTTTTCCACGGATCCTGGGGCAGCTTGTCGATGTAGCCGCCGCTGCGCCAGCCGGAAGTGGACGGACCGGTGGTCGGTTTTTCGACCAGGGCCTTGAGGCCTTGTTCGGTGGTCGGATAGCGCTGGTTGTCCAGCTTGTACACTTTCAGTGCGGTCATCAGCTGGTTCAGGTCGGCCTTGGCGGCGGTCACGCGCGCCTGCTGCGGCTTGTCCATCAACTTGGGCACAACCAGGGCGCCAAGGATGCCGATGATGACGACCACGACCATGATTTCGATCAGGGTGAAGCCACGTTGCAAGGTCGTGCGTTGAAATTCGTTTTGCATAATGAATCGATCACGTCAAAAAAGTGGAACGCAGAGTATAAGGCCGAACGGGCCCAGCGGGCGGGTGCGCGGCGAGAACAATTGTAAGGCAATTGTAAGCCGCGCCCCTGAGTTTTCCCTTAATGACGTTTGGCGCTGCCGGTGAAGCGTTCCAGCGCAGCTTCATTGCCGCCGCCAGCGATGGTGGCCGACACAGGCGCGAGCGCTTTTACCTGCGGTGCATTGCTGACAAATGGGGCGATGCCCAGTTCCTTGTCGATCTCATGCGGATAGACCAGGTAGCCGCGCGTGATCACCGCTGCCACCTTGCGGATGTCGGCAATATCCTTGGTCGGGTCGCCGTCCACCAGCACCAGGTCGGCCAGCTTGCCGGCCGTGACGGAACCGCGGTCATTGCTGGTGCGCGTGTAGCGCGCGCCGTTGCGGGTTGCCACCTGGATGGCCTGGGAGGGGGTCAGACCCGCCTTGACCAGCAGTTCCAGTTCGGCCTGCAAAGTAAAGCCTGCCATTTCGTCCGTGCCCGCAACCAGGGGGACGCCAGCCTTGTACAGCAGGCCGACAAATTCCACCATCTTGGCGTAGGATTTTTCGTAGCGCGCCTGGGCGGCAGCATCGGCAATTTTCATGGTGCCTACATGGAAGCCACGCTGCACGTCAGGCGGCATGTGGGAGGCAATGGGCGCGAACGGGGTATTCATGTCGCCATCTTTTTGCTTGAGGAAAGCGAAGGTGGCCAGGGTGGAGTCGATGACAGTTTGTTTCATTTTTAGCCGAGAAATGAAATTTTTGACCACCGGCGAATTGAAGTCCAGGGAAGCGACCTTTTCTGCGGGCAAGATAAAGCGCTCCAGGGTGCGGGTATCAGTTTGCGGCGTGGCCAGGAAATTGAGCATGACCTGGTTGATGTGCTGGATCTCGTCGTAACCCGCGTCCAGCGCTTCAAAGGCGCGCAGCCCCACCGGAATATGACCGGACACGCGCATGCCGCGGCTGTGGGCGTAGGCCACGGTGTCCTTCAGGATCGCTTTCGGGAAGGAGTTGTAGATCTTCAGTTGCGGATAACCGTGCTCGGCATACCAGTCGATGGCGTTTTTAGCCGCTGGCAAATCCTTGATCACGAAACCATTGTTGGCCGACATGGGGCTTTCGCCTTCCAGGAAACCGCAGGGCACCACTTGCGGGCCCAGCAGGCGTCCGCCCGCGTTTTCGTCCAGCATTTGCTGCATGCTGGCGTTGTCATTGCCCATGTCGCGCACCGAGGTCACGCCTGCAGCCAGGTTCAGGCCGCCTTCCCAGCGGCTGACGTGGCCGTGCATGTCGAACAGACCAGGCAGCATGACGCGCCCGCCTGCATCGATTTCATTGACCGCGCCGCGCACAGGGGCGCCGGCTGGCAGCACGGCAGTGATGCGTCCGCGCAGCACATACACGTCCGACGGCGCGCCCAGGGTGGCTTTTTCACTGTCGAACACGCGCGCATTGCGCACCACGGTCAAGCCCTCGAGCTTGTGCTGCAGGCGCTCGGCCATGTCTTTCAGCAGGGTCGCTTCGGCCAGTTTCTGGTGCTCGGCCATCAGTTTTGCGCTGTCGGCCCAGCCTTCCTCGGTCATGGCCATATAGCCTGGCGCCACAAAGGCAAACAGGCGCGGCTTGGCGCCCGTGGTGGCCCACATGAATTGCGGCGACAGGCCCAGGCCCGTCATGGCCAGCAATTGCACGGTCTGGGTCTTGCCGCCGCTGCTCACCTGCAATTCTTCCAGCTTGCGCATGGACAGGGAACCGGAGGGCAGCAGGGCCATCGATTGGCCAGGATGGGCGGCCAGATAGGCGATGGCCACCGAGGCGGTTTCAAACGAAGAATTGAGCGGTACGTACATCGCGCCTGCCGCGCCTGCCTTGCTGCCCTTTTCCGAGGTCGAATGCCAACTGGCCGTGCCATCCTTGACCTCGAAATGTTCATCGATGACGGAACCGAAAGTGGAGTTACCGGTCACGGAAAACTCGCTCAAACTGCCATCGGCAGCGAGCTTGAAACGCTCCGACAATTCCGGCCCACGGCCATTGTCCTTGAAGATGAATTTGACGCGCGTTGTGCCATCGTCGTCGCGTTCGACGATCTGTTCGCCCGCCCGGCGCCCGTTTTCGACATGGATGTCGTAGCGCGTGATCTGGGTGGCGGCCTGGGCCGAAGCGCCAAAGGCGGCGGCGATGGCAAGTACGAGCATCTTTTTCATGTTGTGACAGTCTCCTGGGTTGAACAAACGGGGCAATCGGGGTTGCGGGTGAGGTTAATACTGGTCCATTCCATGGCCAGGCCGTCCAGCAGCAGCAGGCGCCCCGCCAGCGACTGGCCCACGCCCATGACCAATTTCAATGCTTCGGCAGCCTGCATGGCGCCGACCACCCCGACCAGGGGCGCGAACACGCCCAGGCTGCTGCAGGCGGCATCGGTAAATTGCTGGTCTTGCGGGAACAGGCAGGAATAACAGGGCGCGTCGGCTGTGCGGGTGTCGAACACGCTCACCTGGCCGTCGAAACGGATCACGGCGCCCGACACTAGCGGCACGCGGTGGGCCACGCAGGCGCGGTTGACCGCGTGGCGGGTGGCGAAATTGTCGCTGCAATCGAGCACCACGCTGGCCTGGGGCACCAATGCGGCCAGGCGCGCGTCGTCCATGCGCTCGCGCACGGTGTCGATCTGGATGCCGGGATTGACGGCCAACAGGGCCGCGCGCGCCGAGTCGACCTTGGGCTGGCCGACGCGCTCGGTGGTATGCATGAGCTGGCGCTGCAGATTGCTCAGGTCCACCACGTCGTCGTCAACGATGATCAAACGTCCGATGCCGGCCGCCGCCAGATACAGCGCGGCAGGCGAACCCAGGCCGCCCGCGCCGATAATGAGGGCAGTGGCGTCCAGGGCCTTTTGCTGGCCCTCGATGCCGACCTCATCGAGCAGGATGTGGCGCGCGTAGCGCAGCAGCTGCGCGTCGTCCATTTACTTGGTCACGCCGCTTTTCAGTTCCGGCGGTTTGATGTCCGGCGTGGGCAAGGCTGTGGCAGGCGCTGCCGGGGTTTTGTCTGCCACCGCTTCCGCACGTGAGAGTTTGACCGGCAGACCCTTGAAATGGTTCAGTGCCTGGGCCAGTTGGAAGTCGTCAACGCTGCCGAAATCAAGCGGCTTGCGGCTCTTGTTGAGCAGCAGCGCGCGCTGCTCGTCTTCCAGCAAGTCGCGCTTGGCCTTAATCGCCGGATCGACCGGCGTGCCGCTGCCATCGGTCAGGTGGTGATCAAGGTCGGCTTCGCGGATGCGCAAGCTGTTCAAGCCGTCGCCATCGGCGGTTTCGTCCACCATCAGATCGGGCACGATGCCCTTGGCCTGGATGGAGCGACCACTGGGCGTGAAATACCGCGCGGTTGTCAGCTTGACGGCGGTCTCGGGCGTGAGCTGGCGCAGCGTTTGCACCGAGCCCTAGCCGAAGGTTTGGGTGCCCATGATGATGGCGCGCTTGTAATCCTGCAGGGCGCCAGCGACGATTTCGGAGGCCGAGGCCGAGCCGCCATTGACCAGCACCACGATGGGCACGGTTTTCAGGGCTGCCGGCAGGCGCGCCAGCGGGTCGCTGCCACGGCCGGCGTAATACTCGCGGCGACCGAAAAATTCGCGGTTGTTTTCCGCCAGCTGGCCGGCGGTGGACACGATTTTCTTGTCATTGTCCAGGAAGGCGGCCGAGACCCCGATGGCGCCAGGCAGCAAGCCGCCCGGGTCATTGCGCAAGTCCAGCACCAGGCCCTTGAGCTTGGGATCCTGCTGGTACAGGGCGGACAGTTTTTTCGCCATTTCATTGAGCGTCAGTTCCTGGAACTGGCTGATGCGCAACCAGGCGTAGCCCGGCTCGACGATCTTGCCCTTGACACTCTGGACCCGGATTTCCTCGCGCACCAGGGGCACGATCCAGGGCTTGTCGTCGCCCTTGCGGGCAATGGTCAGCACCACCTTGGAATGCGGTTCGCCGCGCATCTTCTTGATCGCTTCGTCCAGCGTCAAGCCCTTGATCGGCGTGCTGTCGATGCGGGTGATCAGGTCGCCCGCCTTGATCCCGGCGCGAAACGCGGGCGAGTCTTCCATGGGCGTGACGATCTTGACGTAGCCATCTTCCATGGCCACCTCGATGCCCAGGCCAATGAAATGGCCCTGCATGCTTTCCTTCATCTCGCGGTAGGATTTCTTGTCCAGGTAGACCGAATGGGGGTCAAGCGAAGACACCATGCCGGAAATGGCTTGCGAGAGCAGTTTGTCCGCTTCCACCGGCTCCACGTATTCGCTGCGGATCAGGCCATAGACCTCCGTCAACTGGCGCAGCTCGCTCAGCGGCAGGATGGCATCGGCCTCGGTGGCGGCAGTCGTGGCGTGCGGCAGGGCGTGAGGCCGTGGGGCCGCATCGGCCAGTCCGGTCAGCACGCCCAGACCCAAGAGGGCGAAATGTTTGAGGTTCATGCGGTGACCTTTTAGAAGCTGACCCAGGTGGCAGGATTGAAGGCGGCGCCCTGGTGTCTGAGCTCAAAGTATAGCCCCGAATCTTCGCCCCCGCCGGTGTTTCCCGCGCTGGCAATCGGGTCGCCCCCTTTGACGGCGTCGCCCACCCGCTTGAGCAGGGCCTGGTTATTCCCGTAGATGGACAGGTATTCGCTGCCATGGTCGATGATGATCAGGTTGCCGAAGCCGCGCATCCAGGCGGCAAACACTACCCGGCCGGCGGCCACCGACTTGACTTCACTGCCTTCGGCGGCCTTGATGAACACGCCCTTCCAGCTGGGCCCGCCATCACGCTTGGCGCCGAATTTGGCAGCGAGCTTGCCGGAGACGGGTGGGCGCAGCTTGCCCTTGAGGCTGGCAAACGCACCCTCGGGAGCCGCTGGCGCGAGCGCAATGTCGGCCGGGCGTGCCTGCTCGGGGTCGGGCTTGGTTTGCGCCGGGGCTTGCACCACGCGCGGCTCGTCCGCGTCAATCGGATCGGGCTTGAATGGCGGCTTGACCTCGGGTTTGGTGGGCTTGGTGCCAGGCTTGGCCGCTTCGCGCGCCAGCCTTTCCTTCTCGGCCTGCAGTGCGCGCGCCTTGGCCAGGGCTGCGTCGGCGGCGGCCTTGGCGCGGGCAGCGGCCACCGCTTCCAGGCGCCGTTTTTCGGCAGCGGCCGCTTCGGCCTGCTCCTTGATCAGCTTGGACAATTTATCGACCAGGCCGGCCATGCGCTGCTCATCGCGCTCCAGGGTGCCAATTTCCTTGCGCTGGGCGGCCAGTTTCTTCGACAGGCTGCCCAGAAGGGCTGCGCGGCGCGCCTTTTCCTTTTCCAGCACGGCTTTCTGGTCGCGCTCTTCTTCGGCAATCTCGTCCAGCTCGGCCTTGGCGTTCTGGGCCTTTTGCTGGTTCACTTCCACGGCCGTCAAGTTCTTGCGCAACGCGCCCAGTAGCTTGGCCTGGGATTGCGATACATAGGCCATCAATTGCAGGTCGCGGTTGATGCGGTTCGGATTGTCGCCCGAGAGCAGGAGCTTGATGCGATCTTCATTGCCAGCCATGTAGTGCTCGCGCAGCAGCTTGGCCAACTGGGTTTTCTGGGCGTCGATGACGGTGGCCAGGCGGGTCTGCTCGGCAGTCAGGGCGGCCAGCTTGTCATTGGTGGCGGTCTGTTCTTCGGCCAGTTCGCGCAACTGCAGGTTGGCGTTGGAAATGGCTTCCTCGGATTCGGCCAGGGTGTCGGCCGCGTCTTCTTTCTGGTCTTCGGTGCGCACCACATCGGTTTTCAGGCGCGCGAGTTTTTGCGCGATTTCCGCGCGGGTCTGCTCGGCCACAGCTTTTTGCTTGCTGCGCTCGGTAATCTTGGGGGCGGCAGCAACGCCGCCCACGGTCGCGGCCAGGACCAGGCACAGCATGGCCCTGCCGGAAAAACGCTTCATGGTACGGGACAACTTATTTGGCCTTACCCTGGTTGGCAACTGCAGCAACCGCAGCGGCAATGGCGTCCTGGTCGCCCAGGTAGTAGTGACGAATTGGCTTGAGGTCGGCGTCCAGCTCATACACCAGGGGCTGGCCGTTAGGAATGTTCAAGCCCACGATGTCTTCGTCGCTGATTCCGTCAAGCATCTTGATCAGGGCGCGCAGGCTGTTGCCATGGGCCGAAATCAAAATCTTCTTGCCGGCGCGAATCGCTGGGGCAATTTCTTCGTCCCACACCGGCATCACGCGGGCCACGGTATCTTTCAGGCATTCGGTCAGCGGAATGCTGTCCTTGGGCACGCCGGCATAGCGCGGATCGGCAAACGAGGTGCGCTCGTCGTCGGCAGCCAGGGCTGGCGGCGGCGTATCGTAGCTGCGGCGCCAGACCAGCACCTGGGCGTCGCCGTACTTGGCCGCGGTCTCGCCCTTGTCCAAGCCTTGCAGCGCGCCGTAGTGACGCTCGTTCAGGCGCCAGTCATTCTTGACGGGCAACCACATCATGTCCATATCGTCCAGCGCCAGCCACAGGGTGCGGATGGCGCGCTTGAGCACCGAGGTGTAGGCCACATCGAAGCTGAAACCGGCTTCCTTGAGCACCTGGCCGGCGCTTTTTGCTTCGCGCACGCCTTTTTCAGTCAGGTCGACATCGGTCCAGCCGGTGAAGCGGTTTTCAAGGTTCCAGGTCGATTCGCCATGGCGCATGAAGACGATTTTGTACATTTGCTGTGTTCCAGGAGTGAAGGATGGGTCGGTTTGAATGAGGAATCAGCTTCTATTTTATAATGCGCGCATTGCATATGTCTTAAACCATTAACTTACTGGAATCCTGTGAAATTCTTTATCGACAATATTTGGGCCGTTGCGCTCGCCATCGCCTCGGGCTTGGCTCTGCTCATCCCTGCCCTGATGAACACTGGCAAACGCGCGACGCCCCAGCAAGTTGTGCAACTGATCAACCGCGGCAAGACCGTGCTGGTGGACGTGCGCACGGCAGAAGAATTCGCCACTGGCCATGTGCGCGACGCGAAAAACATTCCGCTGGCAGACTTCGATAAACGCGTCGGTGAACTGGACAAGTCCAAGTCCAAGAGCATCGTCGTGATCTGCCAGACCGGTGCGCGCACCGGCAAGGCCATGCGCATCCTCGCTGCCGCCGGCTTTGCCGATGTGGTCAGCCTGGACGGTGGCCTGGCAGCGTGGCAGGCGGCCAGTTTGCCAGTGGCAAAGTAAGTCAAGTAAAGGAACGATGATGACAGCCCGTGTAGTGATGTATACCTCGGCCGTGTGCCCGTATTGCGTGCGCGCCGAACGCTTGCTCGACGCCAAGGGCGTCACCAATATCGAGAAAATCCGGGTCGACCTGGACCCCGAGCAGAAAATGCTGATGATGCAAAAGACGGGACGCCGTACCGTGCCCCAGATCTATGTGGGCGAGACCCATGTAGGTGGTTTTGACGATTTGTACGCGCTTGACCAGGCTGGAAAACTGGACCCCTTGTTAAACGCCGGATAAGCCCCATCTGGGGCCAGTCTGGCGGGTTGGCCGGGCTTGCAACGCGAATTGCGCGCTCTGGCTGCAAAAACTATGGGCGCCGGGTTGGTTTTGATACAATTGCCGTCGCGTTTCACACCAAGCACATTTGGAACGGCGTGTCGCCGTTCTTTTTACTTCTCAACGAAAGCGTTCCATGTCTGACGAAACTCTGCAACCCGTATTTCAAATCCAACGCGTCTACCTGAAAGACATGTCGCTGGAGCAACCGAATTCCCCAGGCATTTTCCTCGAGCAGGAAGCGCCATCGATCGAAGTGTCGCTGGACGTGGGCGCTGAAGCCATCGCTGACGGCATCTACGAGTCGACCGTCACCATCACCGTGACCGCCAAGGTCAAGGACAAGGTTGCTTTCCTGGTTGAAGGCAAACAGGCTGGTATCTTCGAAGCGCGTAACATTCCTGCGGACCAAATGGATCCCCTGCTGGGAATCGGTTGCCCGAACATCGTCTATCCTTACCTGCGTGGCAACATCGCCGACGTGATCACCCGTGCCGGCTTCCCGCCTGTGCACCTGGCCGAGATCAACTTCGAAGTGTTCTACCAGCAGCGTCGCCAGGCCCTGGCCGAAGCAGCTGCCGCAGCACCTGCCGACAGCGCAACGCACTAAGCACAGCAATATGTAGCAACGACAGGGCGGACCCGTGCGTTCGCCCTGCCCTCCCTCTGGCGAAGGCCACTCCCATGACTTACCCGCGACTGATAGCAAGTGCCCTGCTCCTGCTGGCTTCGGCCCATGCACTGGCCTTCGATTTCCGCTCGGTCGGCGCCGACCCGGCCATCCTGTACGACGCGCCTTCACTCAAGGGCGGCAAGTTGTTCGTGGCGCCGCGCGGCATGCCGGTGGAAGTTGTGCTCAGCTATGGCGACTGGGTCAAGGTGCGCGACGTCACAGGCGAGATGGCCTGGACCGAAGCGAAACTGCTCAGCCCGAAACGCTCGGTGGTGGTGCGGACCATGGGCGCCAAGGTGCGCGCGACTGCCGACGAGAACGGCGTGCTGGTGATGACGGCCGACAAGGGCGTATTGCTGGAACTGGCTGATCCGCAGAACGGCCCGTGGATCAAGGTGCGCCACAAGGATGGCATAATCGGTTATATCAAGGCAATTGACATCTGGGGCATCTGACCCAGTACTCGTCTGGGACCCCATGTTAGAAACTTCCGCAACTCCCCGTAAAGTCACTGTTCTGGGCGCCGGCGCCTGGGGCACGGCCGTGGCCATTGCCCTGGCAGCGCGCAACGACGTGCTGCTGTGGGGGCGTGACGCCGCTGCCATGCACGCCATGGATGCCAGCCGCGACAATACCCATTACCTGCCCGGCTTTGCCCTGCCGCCGGCGCTGCGCGTGTCGAGCGACTTCGACGCTGCCGTGGCGCATGCCAGCGCAGCCGACAGTCTCTTGATTGCCGCCTCGCCCGTCGCCGGCTTGCGCCCTCTGCTGGAACAATTGAAGGGCCGCGCGATTCCGAACATCGTGTGGCTGTGCAAGGGTTTTGAAGGCGGCACTGGGCTCCTGCCGCACCAGGTGGTGCAGCAGGTGCTGGGCGACAGCGTGCCTGGCGCGGCGCTCTCGGGCCCCTCATTTGCCCAGGAAGTGGCGCGCGGCTTGCCCTGCGCGCTGACCGTGGCCTCCTCGTCTGCCGCCCTGTGCGAACGCGTGGTCGCCGTGGTCCACAGTGGCACCATGCGCGTGTATTCGAGCGACGACCTGGTGGGCGTGGAAGTGGGCGGCGCGGTGAAAAATGTGCTGGCCATTGCCACCGGCGTGGCCGACGGCATGGGCCTGGGCTTGAATGCACGGGCAGCGCTGATCACGCGCGGCCTGGCCGAAATTACCCGCCTGGGCATGGCCCTGGGCGGCGCCAACGGCACCTTCATGGGCTTGACCGGCATGGGCGACCTGATACTCACCTGCACGGGCGACTTGTCGCGCAATCGCAAGGTGGGCATCGCGCTGGCGCAAGGCAAGCCGCTGGCTAACATCGTGGCCGAACTTGGTCATGTGGCAGAAGGCGTTCCCTGCGCCAAGGCCGTGCGGGAACTGGCGCGCTCACTGGGCGTGGATATGCCAATCACCAACGCCGTCGCCGGCGTGCTGTTTGACGGCGTGGCGCCGCAAGCGATGGTGGCGCAACTGCTGGCGCGCGATCCGCGCGGCGAAGTGGCCTAGTTGGCTGCGTAAGCCGGACGCCCTGCGTCTGACGGTTGTTGATGCAAGAGGATGGTCATCAAGGCCACCGCATCTTCACGCGCGCGCACCGCGTGCGGAATGCCGCCCAGCAGATACAGCATTTCACCGGGCCGCAACACGGTTGCGCCGCCGTGGGCCTCGCACACGATTTCTCCCTGCAGACACAATAAGGTCATGTCACCGTCGACAGTGTGCACCGGCATGGGCCTTTCCTTGGGCAAGACCAGGCGTATCAGCTCCATATGATCGGTCTTGGCCAGCGCCACCGAAGTGAAATGGGCGATCTCGTCTGGACTGCGTTGCAGGCGTATCAGTTCGCCCGAGGCAGCGTGTTGCAGGGCCATACGTTCTCCTAATCGTCAGGGGCGGCGAGCTCGATGGCGCGCAGCCAATTTACCAGTGCCGACGCGTCCTTGAAGGCAGCCGCCAGTTGCGGGACCATCTGGTCCGGCGCGTTGAGTTTGAGCTTGACCTCGGTCCACACGAAGAAACTCTTGAGCTTCAGGTATTCAATGTGTGGATGGTCGGGATCGAAGCCTTTCGGCGGACGCAGCAATTTGTCCTCGGGCTGCAGCTCACCAAAGGTCGCGCGTAAGGCCTTATTTTTGATCACTTTGGAAAAGCCTGTCGCATCGTTGACGACCTGTTCGCGGATAGCTTTCAGGCGCGGGGCCGGCGGCAGATATTCACCGGCGCCGATGAGCATGGTGCCGTCGCCCTCGATGTGGAAGTAATAGGTAGGACCGCCGCCAGCGCTGGGGCGGCGCAGATCATTGGGCGTGATGCCGGCAGAAAAACGCGTCTTGTAGGGACGCTTGTCGTTGGAAAAACGGATGTCGCGGTTGATGCGAAACATCGCCTTCTTGGGATTGCAGGCCACCACCATGCGGTCGTGCTTGCCGAGGGTCGCGATCAGGTCGGTGACCACGGCCAGGAATTCTTCGCGCAAGATATCGTAGCGCGGCTTGTTCATGATGAACCAGGGACGGTTATTGTTCTCGCCCAGTTCGGTGAGGAATTGGGTCAGGTCGCGCAAATGCATGCTGGTGCTTCCAATCGGGTAGGAGTTAGTCGACGCGGGGGCGCTTGGCAACGCGCACTTGCAGCGCCGTTTCGCGGTGCTTGCGCATCACCGTCATTGTAGCGTTGCGGCCAGGAACGAGCTTGGCGATGAGGTTGAGCGTGTCGGCCGTGCTGGCCACCGACTGGCCAGCTACTGTCAGCAAGATGTCGCCGGGGCGCATGCCGGCGCGGTCGGCCGGACCGTCCGTGACGACGCCAGCGACGATGGCGCCCTTGTCGCGCTCCAGGCCAAAGCTGGCGGCGATCTCGGGCGTGATGTCCTGGGTTTCAATGCCGATCCAGCCGCGCACCACCTGGCCGTGCAGGATGATTTCTTCGAGCACGGTCTTAGCGGTGGAGACGGGAATGGCAAAGCCGATGCCGACAGAGCCGCCCGTTTGCGAGTAGATTGCCGAATTGATGCCCAGCAGGTTGCCCGAGGTATCAATCAAGGCGCCGCCGGAATTGCCAAAATTGATGGCCGCATCGGTCTGGATGAAGTTTTCGAAGTGGTTGATGTGCAGGTTGTTGCGCCCCAGCGCAGAAATAATGCCCATGGTGACGGTCTGGCCCACGCCAAAGGGGTTGCCGATCGCCAGCACCACATCGCCCACGCGGGCCTGCTCGGCATGGCCCAGCACAATCACCGGCAATTTTTCCGCGTCTATGCGGATGACGGCCAGGTCGGTTTCCGGATCGGTGCCCACCACCTTGGCGGGCGATTTGCGCCCATCGGCCAGCACCACATCGATCTGGTCGGCTTCTTCCACCACGTGGTTGTTGGTCAGGATGTAGCCATCGGGACTGACGATGACGCCAGAGCCCAGGCTGGCTTGCTGGCCGCGCTCGCCAAAGAAGCGGCGCAGCAGAGGATCGGTGAGCAGGGGATGGTTCTTGGTGACCGACTTGCTGGTGAGGATATTGACCACCGCCGGCATGGCGCGCGCGGCGGCCTCGCGGTAACTGGCGCCGGTGGCCGGCAAGAGCGGCGCCTGCAGCACCGGCACATGGTCGGCCACCACCCCCACCTGGGAGCGCTGGCCGGGATGGGGCAGCAATTCGGGCCGCAACAATGCGAGCAGCCCATACAGCGCCAGGGCGACTGTGACGATTTGCGCACACACCAACCACAGGCGCCGCATGGGGTGGACCTACTTTCTCAAGGCATCGCGTATTTCGCGCAGCAACAACACGTCTTCCGGCGTGGCCACAACGGCTGCCGGGGCTGGTGGTTCGGCCCGTTTGATCTTGTTCATCAGGCGCACCATCTGAAAGATGATGAAGGCGAGGATCAGGAAGTTCAAGAGCACCGTGAGGAAGTTACCGTAGGCCAGGACCGCACCCAGTTTCTTCGCATCGGCCAGGGCCAGACTGGCGTTCTGGCCATTGAGCGGAATATAGTAGTTGGCGAAATCGAGGCCGCCAAAGATCTTGCCGATGGGCGGCATGATCACGTCTTGCACCAAGGAATCGACAATCTTGCCAAAAGCGCCGCCGATGATGACCCCGACTGCCAGGTCCATCACATTCCCTTTTATCGCAAACTCTTTGAATTCGCCCATCATCGACATACTTTTCTCCCGGGGTTAGGTAAACGGCATGACGATCATACATCGAAGCGCACGGTATGCGCATCGGCAATTTTTGCCTGCGTTTACGCGCGAATGACGTATTTTCCGCTCAATTTCGCATTTTCGGCCCACAATTGGGCCTGAAATTGCCGGAAAAGGGGGGGTCTGACGCGGCAAGCAACATTTTTGCTTCATTTCGCCTGCCGCTTCCCTTATAATTTAAGGTTGCTAGAAGCTCTAAGTGGCTTTTTAAGATTTCGCATTTTGACTGATTGGGGTTGGTATGAGTAACGAAAAGCAGGTCGATTCAGGCCGACGCATTTTGCTCGGAGCTACGTGCGTGGCAGGCGGCGCGGTAGGTTTGGGTACGGCGGCAGCCTTGGTAAGCACCTTCCAGCCGTCGGAAAAGGCGAAAGCCGCCGGCGCGCCGGTAGAAGTAGACATCGCCGGCATGGCGCCGGGCGAAATGAAAACCGTCGAATGGCGCGGCAAGCCCGTGTGGATTCTGAAGCGTTCGCCAGAAATGGTCGAGTCGCTCAAGAAGACCGACGCTGACGTGGCCGATCCTAAATCGGAACGCAAGCCCGACGAATTGACGCCTGAATACGCGCGCAACGAATACCGCTCGATCAAGCCGGAATACCTGGTTGCTGTCGGCATCTGCTCCCACCTTGGTTGCTCGCCAAGCAGCAAGTTTACCGAAGGCGCCCAGCCTAACCTGCCGGACAACTGGCACGGCGGCTTCCTGTGCCCATGCCACGGTTCGACCTTCGACCTGGCCGGCCGCGTGTTCAAGAACAAGCCTGCACCGGACAACCTGCAAGTGCCACGCCATATGTATGCCAGCGACACCAAGCTGGTCATTGGTAAAGACGAGAAAGGCGAGGCATAAATCATGGCTTTCAAAGAAACCAAATTGCCGGCCAACGCGCCCATCGCAGAAAAAGGCCTAGCCTGGGTCGATGATCGCTTTCCGCTGAGCAAGCTGTGGAACGATCAGTGGGGCAAGTACTACGCTCCGAAAAACTTCAACTTCTGGTACATCTTCGGCTCGCTGGCGATGCTGATCTTGGTATTGCAGATCGTCACAGGTATTTTCCTGACGATGCACTACAAACCAGACGCCAACCTGGCCTTCGGCTCGGTGGAATACATCATGCGCGAAGTCCCATGGGGCTGGCTGGTGCGTTATATGCACTCGACCGGCGCCTCTGCCTTCTTCATCGTCGTCTATCTGCACATGACGCGCGGCCTGCTGTACGGCTCGTATCGCAAACCACGTGAACTGCTGTGGCTGTTCGGCTTTGCCATTTTCCTGGCGCTGATGGCCGAAGCCTTCTTTGGCTACCTGCTGCCTTGGGGCCAGATGTCGTACTGGGGCGCCCAGGTGATCGTCAACCTGTTCGGTGCCATTCCTTTCATCGGCCCTGACTTGTCGCTGTGGATCCGTGGTGACTACGTCGTTGGCGACGCCACCCTGAACCGCTTCTTTGCCTTCCACGTCATTGCCATTCCGCTGGTTCTGCTGGGCCTGGTTGCTGCCCACCTGATCGCGCTGCACGAAGTCGGTTCGAACAATCCTGACGGTATCGAAATCAAGGACACCCTGGGCGCCGACGGCCACCCGGTTGATGGCATCCCATCGCATCCTTACTACTCGGTGCACGATCTGTTTGGCGTGTCGGTATTCCTGTTGATCTTCTCGGCTGTGGTGTTCTTTGCCCCGGAAATGGGCGGCTACTTCCTGGAGTACAACAACTTCATCCCGGCCGATTCGCTCAAGACGCCAGCGCACATTGCGCCAACCTGGTACTTCACGCCGTTCTACTCGGTACTGCGTGCAACCACGGCTGACTTCATGTATGTGCTGATGGTCGCCATTGCTGCCTATGTCGCCTTCATCTGGGTCAAGGCGCGCATCCCGTTCATGGCCAAGGTCGGCATCGCCATCGTTGCCCTGCTGGTCATCATCGGCATGCTGCCACAGGTGCTGGACGCGAAATTCTGGGGTGTGGTGCTGTTTGGTTCCTCGGTGATGATCATTGCCGCGCTGCCATGGCTGGACCACTCGCCGGTCAAATCGATCCGCTACCGTCCTGACTGGCACAAATATATGTTCCTGGTGTTTGGCCTGTCCTTCCTGACGCTGGGCTACCTCGGTACCCAGTTGCCGACCGACACCTTCACCATGATTTCGCAAGTGTGCACGCTGCTGTATTTCAGCTTCTTCCTGTTGATGCCTTGGTGGAGTGCGATGGGCACCTTCAAGCCAGTGCCGAAACGTGTGACGTTCCATCCACACTAATCGACGCCAATACACCAGCGAAAAAGGACATTACATGAATTTTCCGAAACAATTGATCGCTATCCTGGCATTGCTGCCAGGCCTGGCATTCGCCAACTCCGGCGGCCACCCGCTGGACAAGGCGCCTGAGCGCACCAGCATGAACTCGCTGCAAAACGGCGCACGCCTGTTCGTGAACCACTGCCTGAACTGCCACTCGGCCGTGTCCATGCGCTACAACCGTTTGCGCGACCTGGGCCTGACCGACGAGCAGATCAAGACCAACCTCTTGTTCTCGGCCGACAAGGTGGGCGAAATGATGACCACCTCGCTGCGCCCGGCAGATGCCAAGGCCTGGTTTGGCGTGGTCCCACCGGACCTGTCCGTGATCGCCCGCGCCAAGGCTTCCTCGGCTGGCACCGGCGGTGATTATCTCTACACCTACCTGCGCACCTTCTACAAGGACGACACCCGCCCTACCGGCTGGAACAACCTGGTGGTACCGAACGTCGCCATGCCACACGTCATGTGGCAGCAGCAAGGCGTGCGCACCGTCAAGATGGTCGAAGAGAAAGATCCGCAT
>JBJMVX010000249.1:0-11671 GCA_045810445.1 Massilia sp. | reverse complement strand
GTGGTGTCACTGTCGGAAACGCTGTACCACGATTTGCAGCTGGTTGATGCGCCTATTGGCGCTTCGGTGCTGTGCCCATATTTTGTGCCGACCGGGATCAGCCAGTCGCACCGCAACCGTCCAGCCGACGTGGCCATGACGAGCGGCGTGACGGCCAGCCAGAAGGTGGCACAGGCCATGACGGTGAAGGCAGTGGCGTCAGGCAAGGTGTCCGCAGCCGATGTATCACGCCTGACGTTTGACGCCATCCGCGACGGACAGTTCTATATTTATTCGCATCCCGGTGCGCTGGCCAGTGTGGCCGAACGCATGAACGAAATCGTTCACCAGATTAATCCGGGCGATCCGTACAAGGCCACGCCGCAGGTACGCGAGATGCTGCGCGAAAAAATGAAGGGCGCGCAGTAACTCAGGCTTGCAGTACGCGCTCGTGCAGTTCGGCGGGCGCGTCGTTGTACAGCTTGACGACGGTGGAGGTGCGGGTGCCGTAGCCGGTCGTTTCGATGCACACCGCCGACAAAACCCGTTCCAGGTCCAGCGCAATGCCGGTGTCGGGCAGGCGCAGATCGGGCGCACGGGTGGTATCAGCCAGCATTTCAAAGAAGGCGTCTTCGGGCGCTCCCTGGCACAGCAGGCTGGCAAACTGCGCCTTGGTGCGCACCACTTTTGGCCAGGGCTCGTCCAGCAGGCTGTTGGAAATGCCGTAAATGCCAGGCGCCAGCTGCTTGCCGTTGCGAGCGTCGTCGCCGCCGCGGTTGGAATACCAGTACAGGCTGTCGCGGTCGCCCAGCACCAGATTGAAGCCGTTGTAGGCCTCACTGCCAGCGGAAATCTGGGCAATGTAATCGGCAGCGCTCATGTCGCCGGCGAGGAAGTCGGCCACCAGGGCGCCGCGCGAAGGGGCGTCCGTGCGGCGTTCCTGTGGGCCGCGAATATTGGTCAGGGCCGCGAAGCGGGGGCCATGCACGCCTTCCTGGGTGATGCCCATCCAGCTGCCGCCACCTTGCAAGTCGCGCCCGCCAAATACCTTGGGGTTTTCTGGCCAGGCACCGGCGGCTGCGGCCGGGCGGTCGTAGAATTCATCACGGTTGGCCGCTGCTATCAAGGGCGCGCCGGGCACAACCTGCCACGCGAATACGATCAGGCACATAGTTCTACATCCATAAAAACTTCGGTATGACGCACGCCTACAATCAGCTCCGATAGTGCCGCGTCCTGCACCGCATGCGCCAGCGCCGTATCAAAGCCGTCGCTGCCTGCCAGGTAAATTTCCATCCAGGTCTGCTGGCCGTCGGTCGAACCAGGGCGGCGTTTGAGCTGTCCCTGAATGCCGTGGGCGGCGAACAGACCGTCCTGCATGGCGCGCACGCGCAGCGCCAACTGTGCCGCGTTGCCGTCCGTCACGCGGTAATAAATATACAGATCCATCATGGCCTACAAATCGAGCGCGTCGAGAGCGTAGGGCATGGCCAGGAAGCGCAGGGCAGGCCCCTCTGCTGAACCCAGGTGCACTTCGGCGCCGCCCAGCGCGGCCAGTTTCATTTCAACCAAGGCATCGGTGCCGCCATTGCCATTGGGTGCGGCATTGACCACCATGCCGCAGGGCTGGTCCGGGTCATCCACGGCGAACACTTCATCACCTGCCTGGGCCTGGTCGGCAGCGATGCTGGCCAGCGCCGTACGGCGTTTGAGCTTGCCAAGATACTGGCTGCGGGCCACGATTTCCTGGCCGGGGTAGCAACCCTTCTTGAAATTGACAGCGCCCAGCAATTCGAAATTGACCATTTGCGGAACGAACTGTTCCTGCGTTTTCAGGGTGATTTCGGGAACGCCGGCGTGGATGGCGGACAGGCGCCAGGCATCGTCGCCGCCCACGGCCAGCGCGGCGGACAAGGGAGGCCAGGCTACCTGGGCAGCTTCGGCCGTAGCCTGCCATTGATAGCGGGGTGCGCCAAAGGCATCGGCCAGCCGCAGAAGGGTGCCAAGCGCGTGGTCGATGCGGGTGTAGGGAGCTGGCGGCAGGGTGCCAAACAGGGCGCTCAGCGCCGCGCCAGCCTTGGCGCCGCCAAATCCGAGGATGGCCTCTGGCGTGGCATCGCTCAGCTTGGCCTTGGCCCGCATCACGAACATCGACAGGCGTTTTTGCAGCGCTGACTGCAGTTCGCGCGGCAATTGCAGAAACACGGTATCGGCCGCGCGCCACATCACGAAGCTCGCCTGCAGGCGACCTTTGGGGGTGCAGTAGCCGGCCAGACGGACCTCGGTCGGGCCCAGATGTTCTACATCATTGGTCAACTGCTTGTGCAGAAAACTGGCGGCTTCTTCGCCAGCGACCGCAATCAAGCCCTGGTCGGTGACGGCGGCGACAAAGCCCTCTGCCAGAGCGGCCGCGCCGAGGACGCTGCCAAAATCGACCACGCGGGCCTGCTCTGTGGCACTATGGCGCCCACCTTGCGAAGTCAGATATTCATTCCAGGTAGTCATAAATTCCAATTATTTCCTGAGTAAAGCTTTATCATTACGGGCTCATTATAGAGATGTCGAGAAAATCGCGCCGGGCGCCGCTGAAAACCCCACCACCACGAACACGATTCATGAAAAAATTCCTTTTCCTGCTGGTCTTGCTGGGCGCTGGCGCAGTTGGCGGCTTCTACCACTGGGCCGGGCAGCCGATCACCACCGAAGGCGAGCCGATCGAATTTTCGATCGCGCCGGGCAGCAGCGTGGGTGCTGCATCGCAGCAGATTGCCAAGGCTGGTGTACCAGTCAACCGTTTCCTGTTTTCCACGCTGGCGCGCGTGATGCAGCAGGCGTCGAAGATCAAAGCGGGTGCCTACGAGCTGAAACCGAATACCACGCCGCGCGCCCTGATCGGGCAATTGGTGCGTGGCGAGTTTGCGCAGGAATCGCTGACCATCATCGAAGGCTGGACCTTCCGCCAGATGCGTCAGGCCTTGGCTGCCAGCACTAGCCTCAAGCATGACACCGCCGACTTGTCCGACAAGGAACTGATGGCGAAGATTTCGACCGAGTACAAGTCGCCGGAAGGCTTGTTCTTCCCGGATACCTATCTGTTTGCCAAGGGATCGAGCGAGCTGCAGATTTTCAAGCAGGCGCACAGCCTCTTGCTGGCGCGCCTGGCCGCAGCCTGGGAAAAGCGCGACGCCAGCCTGCCGTACAAGACGCCTTACGAAGCGCTGGTCATGGCCTCGATCGTGGAAAAGGAGACTGGGCAGAAATCCGAGCGGCCGATGATCGCTGCCGTGTTCGTCAACCGCCTGAAACACGGCATGCTGCTGCAAACCGACCCAACCGTCATCTACGGTATGGGCGCCAATTTCAACGGCAACATCCGTAAAAAGGATCTGGAAACCGATACCCCTTACAATACGTATACCCGTGCCGGCTTGCCGCCCACCCCGATTGCCTTGCCTGGCGTGCAATCGCTGGCTGCGGCGCTGGGCCCAGCCAAGAGCGACGCGCTGTATTTTGTGGCGCGCGGCGACGGCACCAGTAAGTTTTCCGACAACCTGAACGACCATAACAAGGCCGTTAATCAATACCAGCGCTAAGCTGGCTAGCCATTTCGTTCCATGACACAAAGCAGCGCAGTACCAGGCAAGTTCATCAGTTTCGAAGGCATTGACGGTGCCGGCAAGTCCACCCATATTGCCTTCGTTGCCGAATGGTTGCGCACGCACGGCAAACAGGTCGTGTCCTCGCGCGAACCGGGCGGCACGGGCCTGGGCGAAAAGCTGCGCGATCTCCTGCTCCACGAAAAGATGCACCTGGAAACCGAAGCCTTGCTCATGTTTGCCAGCCGGCGCGAGCACATCGCGCAAGTGATTGCGCCGGGTCTTGCGCGTGGCGACTGGGTCATTTCGGACCGTTTCACCGATGCCAGTTTTGCCTACCAGGGCGGAGGGCGCGGGCTCGACCGGGCCAAGATGGAAGTTCTGGAACATTGGGTCCACCCTGAACTGCAGCCAGACCTGACCTTGCTGTTTGACGTACCGCTGGACGTGGCCCGCGCACGGCTGGACGCGACGCGTACCCTGGATAAGTTTGAACAGGAGCAAGCCGACTTCTTTGCGGCTTGCCGTGGTGAATATCTGCGCCGCGCCGCCCAGTTTCCCGAACGCATAGTGGTGGTCGATTCGACCCAGACCATTGCTTCCATTCAGCAACAACTCGGCGCGATCCTGGACAAGCTGCTTTAAGTTTGCATAAATTACTTTAAGAACTGCGCCTAAGTCCTTGACCGGCGTATTCGAACTTTACTTTTACAGTTTCGCCTAAACGATTGATTCAATGAGTATTTCTGTCTATCCGTGGCAGCAGGATGCGTGGGCGCAGTTGCAACTGCTGCGCGCGCGCATGCCGCATGCCATCCTGTTCCATGGCGCCGCTGGCACTGGCAAGTCCGACTTCATCGAGGCTTTTGCTCAGGCTTTGCTGTGCGAGAACGGACGTCCGGACGGCCATGCCTGCGGTACATGCGTGTCCTGCGGCTGGTTTGTCCAGGGTAACCATCCAGACTACCGCCGCGTGCGGCCCGAGGCGCTGGAGGATGAGCCGCCCGAAGGCGAGGAGGGCGCGGACAGCGATACCGGCAAGAAGGCCAAGTCGACCAAGACGCCGTCCAAGGACATCAAGATCGAGCAGATCCGGGCCCTGGCCGACTTCATGAATATTTCAACCCACCGCCAGGGTTTGCGCGTGGTGGTGCTGTATCCGGCCGAGGCGCTCAATACACCGGCATCGAACGCGCTGCTCAAGACACTGGAAGAGCCCCCTCCAGGCACCGTCTTCCTGCTGGCGTCAAACAGCCTGGACCGCCTGCTCCCCACCATCCTCTCGCGTTGCCGCAAGTTTGCCCTGCCCATGCCCGACAACACTGCCGCCCTGGCCTGGCTCAAGGAACAGGGATTGGCCGACGCCGAGAGCTGGCTGCGCGAGCAGGGTGGCTCGCCCCTGGCCGCCCTGGCCCAGTCGGAAGCGTCCGGCAGCCGCGAAGATCTGGAGACCTTGCTGCAATTGCTGGCCCATCCCAATGTCGATGCCGCCTTGAAAGCCGCCGACAAACTGAGCAAGACGCCCTTGGCCGCGTTGGTTTCATGGCAGCAACGCTGGCTTTATGATGTGTTTTCCTACAAACTGTCGGGAAGCATCAGATATTTCCCGCGCTATCAGAAGGAACTTGCAGCCTTAGCCGGGAAAGTGCACACTTCCAACCTGATGCGCGCTATCAAGAACGCCAATGACAGGCGCGCCATTGCGGATCATCCGCTCTCGCCCAAGTTGTTTGTAGAAGATATGTTGCTCGATTACACAGCATGCTGCACCTGAAAGGATTTAGATGACCGGCAACCCAACTGATCCGACCGCGGCGCAACCAGCGCGGCCCTCGGTCCTGTCGCTTGCCATCAAGGAAAAAGCCGCCTTGTACGCCGCTTATATGCCCTTCCTCAAGCACGGGGGCATGTTTGTGCCGACCGTGAAACCGTACAAGATTGGCGACGAGATCTATCTGATCCTGGCGTTGATGGACGATCCGAACAAGTATCCGATCGCCGGCAAGGTCGCCTGGATCACGCCTGCCGGGGCCAACAACAACAAGGCCCAGGGCATCGGCGTGCATTTCCCGGACGATGAAACTGGCCACCGCGCCAAGCTGCGCATTGAGGAAATCCTCGGCGCGGCCCTGCGCTCGTCGCGCGCCACCCATACACTGTGATGTTCCGCTAACTTTTTTCTGCTGCTCATGTCGTCTTTTGTTCACCGTGTTGCTCGACAGCAGGATCTGCCTGCGATTGTCGCGATCTACAATTCCACCATTGCTTCCCGCGAAGTCACTGCCGATACGGAGCCGGTGAGCGTTGCTTCCCGTCAGGCCTGGTTCGACGACCATGATCCTGCCCGCCGTCCGCTGTGGGTGATCCATGCGGCAGGCGATCAGGCTGAGCAGCCTGAAGTGCTGGGCTGGATGTCCTATTCCAATTTTTATGGCCGACCTGCCTATTCAGGGACAGCCGAGCTGTCGATCTACATTGCCGAAGCATGGCGCGGCAAGGGGCTGGGCCGCTATTGCCTGGAGCAGGCCATTGCCTTCGCGCCAGAGATCAAGGTGCACACCTTGCTGGGCTTCATCTTTGGCCACAACGTGCCCAGCCTGGCGCTGTTTGCCAAGTTCGGCTTTAGCACTTGGGCCAATTTGCCGCGCGTGGCCAACCTGGACGGCATCGAGCGTGATTTGATTATCCTCGGCAGGCGGGTCGCCTAGCCGTTACAATTGTGGGATGTATATCGATTCCCACTGCCACATCAATTTCCCCGAGCTCCAGGCGCGGATGCCCGAGATTCTCGCCAAAATGGCGGAGAACAAGGTCACCCACGCCCTCTGCGTCTCCGTCGACCTGCCGGACTTTCCCCAGGTCCTGGCGCTGGCAGAACAATATCCCCACATCTACGCCTCGGTCGGTGTCCACCCCGATTATGTGGACACGCCGGAACCTAGTGTGGACCAATTGGTCGAACTGTCACAGCACCCTAAAATTGTCGCCATCGGTGAAACCGGTCTCGATTATTTCCGCCTCGAAGGCGATCTGGAATGGCAGCGCGAGCGTTTTCGCACCCACATTAAAGCTTCAAGAATTACGCGCAAGCCCTTGATTATTCACACAAGAGCAGCCAGCGCCGACACCATCCGCATCATGCAGGAGGAGGGGGCCGGGACTGACAAGGGCGGCGTCGCCGGTGTCATGCATTGCTTTACGGAATCGCTAGAAGTAGCGGAAGCCGCCATTGCCATGGGGTTCTACATATCGTTTTCGGGGATCGTGACCTTTAAAAGCGCCAAGGATTTGCAAGCTGTGGCAAAGGTGGTGCCGCTGGACCGCATTCTGATCGAAACCGATTCGCCATATCTGGCGCCCATGCCGCATCGGGGCAAGATGAACGAGCCGGGGTTCGTACGCCATGTGGCCGAGTATTTGTCGGTACTGAAAGATGTACCTTTGAGCCAGGTAGCACAACAAACGACCGATAATTTCTTTAATCTTTTCAATGTAGTACGTGGATAAGCTCATGTTAAATGTCAAGCGTTGCCTGGTCGTCGGACTGCTTGGCATGGTCGCCTTGCCGGGCTTGGCGAACCCTGTTCGCGACCTGGTTGTCGCGGCGCAAATGGACAATCCGAACACGGTGCGCAAACTACTCGCCTCTGGCCTGAGCGCAAACACGATCGACCCGGTCAGCGGCGAGCCCGTCATCCTGGTGGCACTGCGCGAGGGTTCCAACCAGGTCGTCGACGTGCTGCTGGCAGACAAGCAGCTGGACACGGAACGCAAGGCACCGAACGGCAACACCGCCTTGATGATGGCCGCCTTCCGCCACAACAAGCCCGCAGTACTCGCCTTGCTGGCGCGTGGCGCCGCTGTCAATCGAGCCGGCTGGTCGGCCTTGCATTACGCGGCCGCCAGCGGAGACACCGCCATTGCGGCCATTTTGCTCGAGCATGGCGCTGCCATTGATGCCCTGGCGCCCAGCGACCTGACCCCCTTGATGATGGCCGCGAGGGAAGGGCAGCAAGCGGTTGCAGAACAACTGCTGCGCGCCGGCGCCAATGCCGGTTTGCGCAATGGCGAAAACCTCACGGCGTCCGAACTTGCCACCCGCGCCGACAAGCCTTCCGTGGCGGCAGCCATCACCAAGTTTCAAACGCGAAAAGTCCAGTAACCCCGAACTGGCAGGTAAAAGCAATTTTTCTCTCGGCATGAAACCGCAAGGCTGGTGCTGATAATGGAGGTGTTGACACGCGGCACCTAAAGGAAAACCATGCTGAACGAACGCGAAATCGAAAGCTGCTACCTGGGACAGTTCATTCCTGTCCATTACCACCACAATATGTTGATGGACCAGAATCGCATGCACGGGTTCAAGTCGGCCATCAACTATGCGGTCAAGCCGGGCGCGAAGGTGCTCGAACTCGGTGGGGGCACCGGCGTGCTGTCCTGGTTTGCGGCAGCCACGGCAGCGAAAGTCTATTGCGTCGAGTTCAACCCGGACATGGTCAAGGCGGCGCGCAAGATGCTGTCCATGAATCCCAACGGCCACAAGGTCGAAGTGGTGCACGCCGACGCCTTCGAATACCTGCCGCCGGAACCGGTCGATGTGGTCATTTGCGAAATGATCCATGTGGCCATGCTGCGCGAAAAACAGGTCGAAGTCATGGAATCGTTCAAGCGCCGCTACCTGGCGCGCTTTGGCGGCCCGCTGCCGATATTCCTGCCCGAGGCAGTCATCATGGCCGTGCAGCCACTGCAGCAAGACTATGATTTTGAAGGCTTTTACGCGCCCATCGTGCAATTTCAGGAGACCACGGTCCAGCATCCGGGCACCGTGGAACTGGCGCCGCCCGCGGTCTATAGCGTGCTCGATTTTGCCCAGCCGAACGATATGCAAATCAGTTGGGAGGGGCAGTTCCAGGCCCAGCACAGCGGTAGCGTCAATGCACTGCGCTTTGTGACCAAGAACATCCTGGCAGTCGTGCCGGAACAAAACAGCACGATCGACTGGCTGAATCACTATATGACCTTGCCTGTTTCCCACCCGATCCAGGTGCAGGCTGGTGACGTGATACAGGTCGGGTTCCAGTACCGGGCGGGCGCGTCAATTCCCTCGCTGGAAGCGGCGATCCGGGTTGTGTGCGTCCCGCAGACTATGTCGGAAACGGTCAATAGAGTACCTCAATACGCCTGATTCTTGGGTGTTTTGGCATAATGCCGGCGCAGGTTTTTCCACCCGCGCCGGCAGCCAGGCATTAAAATGGCGCCTGTCCCCCACATAATGTCTCCCATGGAAACCATCGATCAGCGCTACCTCGTCCAGCAAAACAAGCTCAGCGACGACGCCCAGAAACCACCCGTGTTCGCCAAAGTCATGCGCAGCAAAGAGGGCAAGTTCGAGGGTGTGTCCTTCATCAAGAACAAGGACAAGGCCACGGTCATGACGGTGGCCCAGGCCCAGGAAGTGATCGACTGGGCAAGTTCGAAGAAGGCCAACGCCCACGAATACGCCACCAAGATCATCTGCGTCGGCCAATAAGCACTGCCGTTCATCCACGATTTTCGAAGCTTGATCGGCGCCTGCTGCAGCCGGTCGCATGCCAATTGCCGCCCCGCGCGGCCAGCATTACAGTTCGCTCACTGCTACTTCTCACACGGAGAAAACAATGTTGAGCTTTCTGATCTGGCTGGTCGTCCTGTTTCTGTGCTGGCCCCTGGCGCTGGCAGCCCTGATTCTCTACCCCCTGGTCTGGCTACTGCTGTTGCCCTTCCGCCTGATCGGGGTGGGCGTGAGCGGGGTATTCGAGTTGCTGCGTGCCATAGTGATGCTGCCGGCGCGCATCCTGGGTGGCAATCCCAGCCGTTGATCAGCCAAGGCGGGGCAGGGCAGCGGCAGGTCTCGTCGCCATGCGCGGCTGCGCGTGCACAAGTTGCTGATGGGCGTGCTCATTGCCCAGTTTGAACAGGCTCATGGACGTGACCAGGGTGCGCGCCTGTTCTTCCAGGCTGCTCGATGCCGCCGCAGTCTGCTCCACCAGCGCAGCATTTTGCTGGGTCATGTCATCCATCTGTGTGACCGCCTGATTGATCTGTTCAATGCCCGCCCCCTGTTCGGCCGAGGCAGTCGCAATGCCTGCCATGATTTCGGTAATGCGGCACACACTTTGCTGTATCTCCTCCATGGCCAGGCCAGCTTGGTCGGCCAGTTGATTGCCGGCCGCAACCTTCTCCACGCTGTGGGTGATCAAATCCTTGATTTCCTTGGCGGCGGAGGCCGAACGCTGCGCCAGGTTGCGCACTTCGCTGGCAACGACTGCGAAGCCGCGCCCCTGTTCACCAGCGCGTGCCGCTTCCACGGCTGCATTGAGCGCCAGGATGTTGGTCTGGAAAGCGATGCCGTCAATGACGCCAATAATGTCGACAATCTTGCGTGAGCCATCATTGATTTCACCCATGGTGCTCACGACCTGCGAGACCACAGTGCCGCCCTTGCTGGCAGCCTGCGAGGCACCAAGCACCAGTTCGTTGGCCTGGCGCGCATGGTCGGCATTCTGGCGCACGGTCGAGGTCAGTTCTTCCATCGACGAGGCAGTCTCCTCCAGGTTCGATGCCTGGGTTTCCAGGCGCGAGGATACATCGGCGTTTCCGCTGGCAATATCACGCGTGGCCGCGCTGATCGTCTCTATGCTGCCGCGCACATCGCCGACGATGGCGCGCAGCGCGTCGTTCATTTCTTTCAGCGCCCGCAGCATTTGCCCCACCTCATTGCTGGAGCCCACGTCAAACTCGTTGACCAGATTCCCCTTGGCCACACTTTGCGCCACCATGACCGCATTGTTCAAGGGCTCGGTGACGGCCCGCGTCATCATCCAGGCAAAATAGCCTGCCACCATGGCCAGTGCCAGCATAGAACCGAGCATCAAGTAGCGCGCCTTGTAAAAGGCAGACACCTTGGCCACGAGCATCGCCTCCAGCATGCTGCGCGCGGCATTGTTGAGGGCGAACTGGGCATCAATGGTGCGCGTGGCCAGGGCGACATAATCGGCCGCGCTGAAAGAGAGCACCTCGGCTTCCACGATTTCCTTGGACGCGGCGTCGGTCAAGGTCTTGGCTCGGGCAGTGGCCTCTGCCATGAGTGGGCCGAGGCCCTTGGCGATTTCGGGGTTCTCGGCAGCAGCCTTGCCAAATGCATTGGCAGTCTGGTCCTGGCGGTCGCTGACGCGGCCTATGATGGCCGAGATGGCCTGCCGCTCGGCCGGTGTGGCCTGCTTCTGGCCCAGCAAGCCAGCACCCTTGGCGCGCAGTTGCCCCAGTTCCTCGCTGAGCGCGGGCATCATGAAATACATAGACTGGATCAACTGATAGCTGTCTTTGTCCGGATCCAGGCTCAGGCCATAGAAGTCGCCGACCAGTTCGTTGACCTTCAGGAGCTTTGCCAGCAGCTTCACGTGCGCGGCATAACTGTCCGCCACCGTGATGCGCTTGGCCGCCACGGCGCTTCGCAAGGCGTCCCAGTCCTTGCGCGGCGTGCTCCATGCCTGGCTGATGTCAGCACTGCCAATGGCGTTGACCAGGCCATCGACGGCGGCGTACGCGGCATCGGCTTCGCGCTCTTTGTCGGCACGCTTTTCATCGGCGCCGGACACATTGCCCAGCACGAGGGCCGATAGCCCGCGATGCTGCTGTGTCAGCTGGATGGTCTTCAAGACGCTGGCGACAGCGGGCAGGCCGCTCTGTTCGGCGCGGTAGGCCTCAAGGGCCTTGCCGGCTTCACGGGTGTAGAGAACGGTGGGGATACTTGCCAACATCAAGCCTATCAGGCTCAGCACGAGGAAGGTTTGCCAAAGCTTGAGCCTGCCAAGAAGCGACTGGGTGGACATAAAAGACTCCCGTTATCGATGAGACAGGCTTTATATTATTCCTTCTGGATCAAAATACACACATTCTCACTATAATTTCACCTGCTGTTGGGAATTGCGCAGCGCGCGGCGGGCTGGGTGAACTGGCGAACAGACGCCTGCCCGAGCGTGGCGTACGATGGAGTATTTCGCCCCAGCCGAAAGGAATCCCCATGCGCCTCGACATCTACCGCCGTGCTGAACACG
>JBJMVX010000248.1:0-11265 GCA_045810445.1 Massilia sp. | reverse complement strand
GTCCACACTGCGGCCACACCAATGGTACCGGCGCCCACGAAGCGCACCTTGTGGCTCCAGGCGGCGCCGGCCAGGTCGGCTGCCTTATGGCCCCAGTCGGCGCCTGTCAGATTGGCCAGCGCGCCAGCGACGCTTGCGTCCAGGCCCGAGAAATGAGGAACGCCCCAGCCCCAGCCGATCACCGCACCCACCAGCATGGCAACCCCCACCCACAGGCCGACCAGGTGGCCAATGCCGAACAGGGCAAACGAAAGGAAGAAGTCAAAGCCGGTCACGCCGCCCTTGTCCCAGGTGGGACGGAAATAATTGATCACGTCGCCAGCGAACACGCGGGTGGCCACCACGATGGCGAACAGGGCCGACATGATGGAACCCCACATGACTGCCAGCAGGCCGGCGCGATTTGATTCGGCGGCGGCGGAGGCGTCGCTGCCTTCATCGCCGGCGCCAACTTTCAGCACTTCGGCGCAGGCCACGCCTTCCGGGTAAGGCAGGTCGGAATTGGTGACCAGGGCGCGGCGCAGAGGAATGGAATACATTACGCCGAGAATGCCGCCCAGGCCGCAGATGGCAAATGAGGTCCAGTAATTAAAACCGGTCCACCAGCCGATCAGGATCAGGCCGGGCAGCACAAAGATAATGGCTGACAAGGTCCCAGCCGCCGACGCGATGGTCTGGACAATGTTGTTTTCCTGAATGGTCGCGCCCTTGAAATAGCGCAGCACGGCCATGGAAATGACGGCAGCGGGGATCGAAGTGGCAAAGGTCAGACCGGCTTTGAGGCCGAAATACACGTTGGCAGCTGTAAACACCAGCGTAATGATGATGCCAATGATGACGCCGCGCAGGCTCAATTCCTTGCGCGGGGCTTGTTCGTGCGGGGACAGGGTATTTACGGCAGGCTTGGACATCGTCGGCTTCCAGTTCCAGTCAGGGTGTGGTGGAGTGCGGCTGTGGCAGGCCGGGTAAGGTCGCCGTCGCGCCGCGTCATGATGCCGACATGGCTACGGGTTGTCAATCTGGTACTGTACGAGCAGAGAAAACGGGCGATGGGAAAACATCGAGCGCTCAAGGAGCAAGAAAAACGGCGCTTGGGGGGGAAATCGAACTCCCACATCACTGTCCTTGCGAAAGCGAGGACGACCGCGAGCGGTCGTTGCGCCCACGCATGCGTGGGCACCATGCGGACGCAACTCAGAGGGCAAGTCACACTCTAAGTTTCAGCGCTATGGATCCTCGCTTTCGCAAGGACAGTGGATTTCAGGTCAACGGAATAAACGTGGCCATGCTGAGCTAGCGGGACACCATAAAAAAGCCCGGCCATGCAGGCCGGGCTTTTGCGGGGCAGCTAGCCGATTACGGCAGCGTTCTCAATGTCGACTTCACCGGCGCCGAGAAGTTGTAACCATCGTGCTTGTCCCAGTTGATTGACCAGGTCATCACACCGCGGAAGTCAGGATAGGCCTTGACTGGACGGATGGTGCCGCAGTTGAGTAACTGGGTCAGGCACTTGAGCGCATTGCTCACGTTGGCCGGTGTGGTGAAACCCGAGTTGGCCGAACTTGGCCCCGACGGTACACCGAAAGCGACCTGGTCCGGACGCAAGCCGGCAAAGTTGTTGCCGCCGTAAGTGAAGCCCTCAATGAGCATGCGCGCCGTCGCCACCAACTGGTCGGTCGAACCGGCCGTCAACGCGGTGCTCGAATACGGCGTGTAGACGTTGCCGTTGTTGTAGTACTGCGGATGCAGAATGGTCAGCTCGTTGCGCAGCGCGTTGATGATCGGGATGTAAGCGCCCCAAATCGAACCGTAGCTGGTAAAGCCCCCCTCCACATAGACCCACTCCGGCGCCATCGACAGATAGAAGCCCGAGCCGACCTTGGCCTTCAGGTTCTTGACTGCGATTGGCAAATAGGTCTGGATGGCCGCGCCTTGCGAGACACCATTTTCCAGATCCAGGTCGATGCCGTCGAAACCGTATTTCTGGATGATGGCATACAGCGAGTTGGTGAAATTGGTCGCTTCTGCTGTCGAACCAACCGAGACCGAACCGTTCTGGCCACCAAGCGAGAGCACCACTTTCTTGCCGGCGGCCTGCTTGGCGCGGATGTCGGCGATGAACTGCGCTTCACTGCCAGCCGATGGGTCCAGCGTGAAACTGACGTTGCCGTTGCCTGCGTTGTCACCGAAGGACACCACAATCACGTCCCAGTCCGCGCTGACCTGGCTGATTGGATAGGTCGGGCCGGCCGGGTTAGTGAAGTTGTGCCAGTAGCCGACCAGCGCGTGCTTGGCCAGTCCGGGCGTAGGTGTCGGCGTTGGTGTCGGTGTCGGTGTGGGCGTTGGCGTTGGCGTTGGCGTTGGTGTTGGTGTTGGCGTTGGTGTCGTGCAGGTACCGCCCGTCGCCCACAGCGTTGGCGAATCTTTCGGATTCCAGTTTGTGCCCACGTATGCGGTATGGGTTACAAGTGCCTTGTACGAGACACCCAGATAACTCACAACCTGCCCCGCCGTATAAGTGACGCCTTCGGCCCACAGTGGACAGGATGGCGTTGGCGTTGGCGTTGGCGTCGGTGTCGGTGTCGGTGTCGGTGTCGGTGTTGGTGTTGGCGTTGGAGTCGGTGTCGGCGTTGGTGTCGGCGTTGGTGTCGGAGTAGGCGTCGGGGTCGGGGTCGGGGTCGTGCCACAAGAACTGGCCACAGTCCACGGCTTGCCGCTGCCTGCTACTCCGCTGTTGGTGGACGGATTGTCGCCCTTGGTCCAGTAAGCCGCCGTGTAGTTAATGCCAGCGTAACTGGCGGTCATGCCACCGGTATAGGTCTGGTTGACGTCCCAGGTCGCGTAGCAGACCGTGGTCGTGGCCAGCAACTTGCTCTGGGACGGGGCTGGCGATGACTGATTTGCGTTGCCGCCGCCGCAGGCGACCAGCGAGCCGCCCAGCATGCCGACGATGAGGCTGTTGATGAGTGTCCTGTTCACTTTGACTCCATATTGTAATTGTTGAGATTCCCGCAGCGTGCGGGTCAAAGGCCGATCACACGCGATCGACGATTTCATGCAAATCCGGCGCTTCAGTGCGCCGAGACGGTAATGGCGATGCAGAACGACCGGGGGGCAGTGCGAACCGCAACTCTGCACCTGCATCTTGTCGATACAGCAGCAGTCAAAACAGGGTTCAATGGATAAGGTCGCATACCAATATAGCACCAATTATCTTTGATTACATACCAAATTTCATAAAAACAATACCAGATGCAACAGAAATGCGACGTTTGGGGAGAGTCCGGGAATGCCAGCACGCAAAACGCTTGCCCCGTGAAAAGTGGCAGGGCGATCACTTGCATACTTTGAAAGCCGCGCGTTAGTATCTGGACTCCATCGACAGGAGACATCTGCATGAAACTATCCGCACGCGGCGCCGCGCCCCTGCTGGCCTTGGCCATGTGCCTCGCTGCCGCGCCGGCGACCGCGCAAAAGCTCTACCGCTGCGGCAAGGTGCTGTCCGAAGAGCCCTGCGCCGACAGCCCGCAGATCGTACGCAAGCCCGCCGCGCCAGCGAGCGATACGGACGACAATGACAGCTCGGGCATGGCTGTGTGCAAGCGCCACCTGCTGGCCATGCACGGCGGGACCGAGAATGGCGCTTCCATCGAGTCCATCACGCGCGGCAAATGGAAAATCATCGATTGGGCCAACGGGCGGCTCGCCGTACCAACTTACCGCGCCACTGTGATCGTCAAAACCCTCCTGGGGACCGTCATGGAAAACGATAGTCTTGTGTGCGTGATGAACCCTGGCGACTCGAAAGTTTTACGGGTCGAAAGTTAAGCGCAGCAGCGCACGCGAGAACAAAAAAAGGCGCCCGAGGGCGCCTTTTGCGTGCGGCTGCTACCAAGCTTATTGGAGCACGATAGGCGTGAGGCCAGCCTGATCCGTTTTCAGGAAGAAGCTGGTCGCCAGGCCAGGCGCCGAGTTATTGAGGTTAGCAACAACCTGGGTCAGCACAGCGGTTTGCCCCCATGCTGCCAGGGTCATTGTGAACAGGCTGTATTGCTGCGAATTGGTCGCGGTTACATTGCCATAGGTGATGCGCGCCGTGCCCGTGGCAGCGTCGTAGCTGCGCGCAACGCTGCCGCCGATGACCACCATGACGGCGTCGCATTCTTCCAGCCCATCAAACCTGGAGAACGCCTTGCTGATGCAGCCCGCAATCCGGGAATCGGTAATTGTTTGCAGGTCGCTACCGTTGCTGTTGACCGACAAGGTAGCGGTCGGCAATTGAATCCACAAGCGCTCGCCACCATGGTAAATGATGATCGGGAAGGTAGCTGTTGGCGGCGTGTACACCGTTTGCACGGCACCGCCAGCCAATGGCAAGGCCACCACGGTACCGCCGGTGCTGACCATGATGACGCGGCTCGGCGTGACGTGGCCGATGGTGCTATTGGCCGCCACAACACCGAGCGCGCTCACCGCCTTGGTCGACACCACGAAACGCACGACGCGGGTGGCATTGACGCCGCCGATGGCAACAACGGCATCGTCAGCATTGCCGTAGTCGACGCTGGTCACAGTTTCTCCGCCAGCCAGCGTCGCGATCTTGGTCGGGGTCACGGGCGCTGCACTGCTCAGGTCAACGGCATAGACGCCCGTGCCCGACGTGAAAATCCAACCATTGGTGTCGCCGGTATCGTCGCTGGCGTCCAGATCATCGCCCGGCAAGGTGAACAGGGTGACCGGATTGCTGAAGTCCGCATTCACACGTTGCAGTTGCTGGCCATTGCGCACCACCCAGCCTGACAGTACGCCCTGGCTGGTATGCACGGTCGCTACCGGACGCGACACTTCAATGGGGGAATCGGTCGGGCTCATGGTCAGGCGAACAGCAAAGAAACGATCATCGTCCGTATCGCAAGTACCGTCGGCGCCCTGCTTCTGCACGATCCTCCAGCTGCGGCTGCTGTCAGCATAGTCGTTGCCTTGGGATGCAAACCCGCTCGAGCTCGTGTCAAAATTGCAGACACCGTCCGTGCTCAGGTTCGAAACCCGCACTTCTGCCGGCAGGCTGGAATTCGACACCAGTTCACGCCGCACCAGTTGCTGGTTCTTCCAGAACAGCAAATTGCGAATATGCACGCCGCTGATCAAGCCATTGCTGACCTGCGCTTGGCCAAAGATGCCCGCGTCACTGCCCTGCCCTGGCGCCATCAAGGACACGGCCGCGCCGCCATTTGCAGAAATTGCGCCTACCCCGTACTCGCCGTTGATGCTGGCTCCCTGGGCAAAGCTCAGATACAGACCGGACACGGTGGACGCCTGGCTCACGGTCAAGCTGGCCGTAGCGCTGGTGACATTGCCCTTGGTGTTGCTCACTCGCACAGCAAACAAGGCGCCGGTGTCGCCAGCGACCGTTGCCGGCGTCTGGTAGGAGCTGCCGTTGGCATTGGGAATGGCGGTGCCATTGCGCAGCCATTGGTAGGTCAGCGGTCCGGTACCCGAGGCTTGCACGGCAAACGTCGCGCTCTGGCCGACTGCCACAGTGGCGTTGGCGGGCGCTTGCACGATGGCAGGCGCGACCGCGTCGGCAGTCACGTGCAGGGTTGCCGCATTGCTCAGGGGCGAGCCGGCCACATTGCTGACACGCACGCGATATTGCGCGCCATCGTCCCCAGCGACTGCTGCTGGCAAGATCAGCTGCGGGCCATTGGCGCCGGGAATGGCAACCTCATTGCGCAGCCACTGGTAAGTCAAAGAATTGCCCTGGGCTTGCACCGTGAAGGTGGCAACGCCACCGACCAGCACGCTCGCATCCTGCGGTTGGGACAAGATCACGGGCGCCACCACAGGCGTGCTGACCGTCACTGCCACAGGCGCGCTCTGTACGCTGCCGTGCACATTGCTGACCACCACGTAGTAGTTGCCTGCCGCGCCAGTTTGGCCTGCCAGCAGCAGGACCGACCAGTCGGAACCGGGCATGGCAACGCCATCATGGAACCACTGGTAATGCGCCGCATTGGTGGCAATAACCGCCAGGCTGCCAAAGGTGCCCGGGGCAATGGCCAGGGCGGTTGGTGGCGTTAGAATCACAGGCGGCTTGGCCGCGACCACGATACACGAAGAAAGGGTCAGGTCGCTGCTGCCAGTGCTCACGTCCACGCTGCCGGAGTCGGTATCGACATCGGCGGTGACGAGTACATGACTGTTGCGACGCGCAGGGACTGAAAAGAGGCCGCCGGCATCCGTTTGCACGGTACTCGTGCCGGTGTAATCGAGGCCGAGCGAAGACACGGAGGCGACCAGTGGCTGGCCGTGCTCATCGACAACGCAACCCTTGATGGTGATGGTCTCAAGCGGCTGGTCAGCATTCCAGGCAGTGAAATGCGAGACCTGGCCCTCGTAGTACTGCTGCGGTGGGCTGCCTGCCAGCGTGGCCGTGCCTTCGCGCACCCACAGACCTGTCGACTCCTTAAAGTAGTACAGAGGAATTGTCAGCGGTGGGCTGACCGAGGTGGCAGGCACCGGGATGCGGATGGTCGCCGTCTTGCCAGGCGCCAGATTGAGCAAGGCGCCCGTGCTGTCGCGCATTTCAACCTGCAGCGCGCCCATGCTTTCGATAGGCGCGGTTTCGCCCTGGGCGCGGTAGTTGCCGGGCATGCTGGCCGGATTGCGCGCAGGATTAATCGGCGTCATTTCCACCGACATGGTGCCGGTAAAGGCAGCGCCAGTGGCCACATTGACGATGCCGCCTGCTGGCAATTGCACCTGTGCTGGCGAACCGGCCAGGACCACCGTCCCACCGGTGGCGGCGTTGACGTCAAGCTTGACACCGACCTTGCTCAGGCCACGATTGGCCACGCTGGTGCGGGCCTTGAGCACTTCAACGGTAGCGAAATTCGATGCGTAATTGGTTTTGCTGAACTGCGCGACGACATTGGTCCCAACAGGCACGCTGGCAACACTATATTTGCCGTTGGCGTCGCTGGTGGCGCTTTGGGCGCCGATACGCACGGTGACACCGGAGACAGCCTCGCCTGTCTCCGCGTCGGCAACGCGGCCGCTGACCACGCCGGTGCTGGCCTGGACTGGCGGAACTTCAGTGGAACTATTGTCGCCACCGCCGCCGCAGCCACTGAGCGAGAGCAGGAGCACACTTGCCAGCGCGAGGACGCGCGAGGCAATCTTCAATTTGGGCATATCACTCTTTCTTTATGATGATAGGGTTGCATATTGATTAAAAATCAATGCGCAGGCCGGATCATAAAGGCAAGATTGATATTTGTACAATCTTATTTGTAAAAATTTGTCACCGCCAATCAATGCCGTAGCATGCCAGCAGCAATTGGCCAGGAAAACAGGCGCCGATACAGTTGTTCGCCCAAGGCGGTTACCGTGTCGCCCACACGTCGCCACAGCGGCCACATCAGTAGGCAGGCGACCGCCGCGACCATGAGGGCGCCGATCATGTCAAACGGGAAGTGAACGCCCAGGAAAACCCGGGCCCAGGCGACAGCACATCCTGCCGCCAGGACGCCAGCGGCAAGCCGGTAGGCGCGGTCCAACAGCAAGCGCAGGCCAACACAGGCAAACACTGTCATATGGTCGCTCGGAAAGGACGAATCGTCGGCATGGGCGATAAAGGTGTGACCGAGCGCGACCATGAAAGGTCGCGGATGCGGCCAAGCCAGGGCTGCAAGCTGATTGAGGCCCAGGGCAAGCAGCGTCATGAGGAACATGTGCAATACCTGCTTGCGGCGCATCTGCCCTCCCAGCAGCCAGAGCGCGATCATCAGCATGGGCAAAACATAGATCAGATCGTTGGCGAACGCAGCAGCGCATTGGATGAGCCAGGCAGGAGTCTGTTGGTCTGCGTTGATTTGCAAAAAAAGGAGGCGGTTCTGCGTTTCAAAAGGGTACATCGTGTCCTGTCTGTATGCGTGAAGTCGTCACTAGCGAGCCCCGACACCTGTAGCTTGGTGTCTCCGTCAAAATTTGCCCTTCCATCCTACGGTCAATCCGCGCGGCAAAATGTCCACCGTGAACGACTCGCTGCGCTTATGGGCGTAGTAGCCTGCCGCCGTGCCCAGCGCCCAGCCCGCCAAGACATCGGTCTGCCAATGCGCCCTCACCTTCATGCGCGCTGCCGCGTCATACAGGGGAATGAGCTCGAGCGCATAGACCGCAGGGTGATCGTGCCCATACTCGAAGACGAACGGGGCCACGACGGCGGAGGCGAGCGTGACCTCGCCACTGGGAAAGCTGCGTCCCCCATGTTCGAACCACTGATTGGGGTCGTCCGTTTGAGTGGGACGCAAGCGCCGGAACGTGTGTTTGAGCACCTCCGACGAGACGCCGCCAATCACACTGGCGTCAATCGCCTGATAGAAGGTGCGTCCCAGGCGGGTGTCGCTGCCTTCCCATAACGCGCCCAGCAACTCGCCGCCGATCAGGGCGCCCGCGAGCGTGAGCTGGTTGCTGCGTTTCCAGATGCCGGCATTGTCCTCGTGCAGGCGGTGGTCGATGCCCAGTGGCCCATCACCGGCCAGCGCTGCGCCTGTCCAGCCCGACACCGCCAGGCAGAGCAGCAGCCTTGCGTGCAAAGCGCTCATGTCGTTCTCCCAAGTTCCGCAGAGTGACATTGTGGCTGCGCGAGGCTGACGAAACGCGGTGCGTCAGATTACATTTTTGTCATTTTCGAAATCCGCATGCTTTGGCAGCAGCAAGGTGAAGCAAGTGCCCTGACCGAGCGTGCTGCTGACCGCAACCGTGCCGCCATGTAGCTCAACAATCGAGCGCACGATTGCCAGCCCGAGGCCCGTGCTGTCGGCTGTGCTGCGCGCGGCGTCGACCTGGTAGAAACGGTCAAACAGAAAAGGCAGTGCGCTCTCTGCGATACCACTGCCATCGTCGGTCACGGTGATCGCGATGGTGTCGCCACGGTCCTGGGCATCGAGGCGGATGTTGCCGCCGCGCGCAGTGTGGCGCAAGGCGTTCGACAGCAGGTTAGACAGGGCCTGGCGCAGCAGCAGGGCATCGGCGTGCAAAGTCACATCGCCGCTTGCTGCCAGGGTGACGCCCTGCTCTTCCGCGACGATGCTAAAAAAATCGAGCAAGGTGGCAAATTCACGTGCTGACGACAAGGCCTCGCGCTGCACTACCTGCCGTGCATTGTCCACGCGCGCCAGAAACAGCATCTTTGAGATCATGCGCGAGAGGCGAGCGCCCTCTTCCACGACCACGTCCAGCGTCTCCTGGTACTGCGGCCCCGAGCGCTCGCGGCTGAGGGTCACGCTGGCCGCCGCCACCAGGTTGTTAATGGGCGAGCGCAGCTCATGCGCCAAATCGGACGAGAAGCGCGACAGCTTGTCGAAGGACTGTTCCAGGCGCGCCATCAGTTCGTCGAAGGTTTGGGCCAGGATACGTAATTCGGCTGGCCAGTCCTGTTGGGAGATGCGCGTGTTCAGGCGTTCAGCGTTCATGCCAGCCATCGCGGTGCTGATGGCACGCAAGGGCGCCAAGCCACGCCGCACCAGCAGCCAGCCGATTGCGACCGAAGCCAGAATGGCCAGGATCACCACGATCAATAGCTTTTCCAGGTAACGGTCGAGCACCTGCTCATCGTGCGAGACATCGAGCAGTCCGCGCAACACCAGCGTGTGGTCTGTCCCCAGCTTGCCAATGTCGGCCACGAGAAAGCTGCGCTCCTGCGGACCGGGCAGGCGCACGCGCGCAAACGGTTTGTCACTACCGCCATGCGCAAATGCAGCCGCTAGGGCAGCCGCATTGGCCGAGCGTGCAAGGATACGCCCATCGCGCGCGAAGAGCTGCCAGGCGAACTGCTGGTTCTCATCCTGCGCCACGGGTGCTGCTCTCCCCCGCGACAAGGCACCCACGCCAGGCGGCGCCTGCAGGATCTCCTGCTGGGACTGCAGCGCTTCGAGCAGTTCGACCTCTTCATTTTCCAGTAGCTGGTGGACCAGTTCGGCGTACATCATGGCCGAGACGCACACGACGATCATGGAGATGGCCAACCCGAAAAACAGCGTCATGCGCGCCGTCAGCGACCAGCGTCGGGTATCAAGCACGCTACGGGCGGACATCGAGCACATAGCCAACGCCGCGCACGGTATGGAGCAGCTTGACTGGATACGGGTCGTCCAGTTTGGTGCGCAGGCGACGGATTGCGACCTCCACCACGTTGGTGTCGGAGTCGAAATGCATGTCCCACACCTGACCGGCGATCACGGTACGCGACTGCACTTCGCCGGCGCGGCGCATCAGCAGCGTGAGCAGGGCGAACTCCTTTGGCGTCAACTCGAGCCGGTCGGCGCCACGGCAGGCCCGGTGCTTGAGCAGGTCCAGTGTCAGGTCGGCCAATTGGAAGCGCGACGCTTCGTGCAGGGTCTGGCTACCATCGTTGCGACGCAAGATGACGCGCACCCGTGCGAGCAATTCGCTAAATGCGTAAGGCTTGACGAGATAGTCTTCCGCGCCCAGTTCCAAGCCGCGAACGCGGTCCTCGATATCGTCGCGCGCAGTGAGAAACAGCACGGGCGTGGGCCGGCTCGCCCGGCGCGCCGTCTCAAGAATGGTCCAACCATCGAGGCCAGGCAGCATGACGTCGAGGATCGCCAGGTCATATTCCACTGTCAGCAACAAATGCAGACCGTCCGGCCCATTGCGGGCAAGGTCGACCGTCATGCCGGCTTCCTGCAGGCCTTGCGCCAGGTAGGCAGCGGCCGTGGCCTGGTCTTCAACAAGCAGGATCTTGGTCATGATGGGGGACGGGCCGGCAAAGATAAGATGGTGGAAGTACACATGCCAGCATTGTGCCGCGAATTGACCGCCGCATCACAGAAAGTACATGACCGTTCCGTCATCTCGGCGGATCATCGCTGCACCAGGCTCATTAAGCAATACGCTGCAATCGTTCCGCCCGTTGCGGCAGGAGCAGGATCAGGGCCAGCATGCCCAGCATCAGCGCGGCGGACGCCGAATAGCGACTCAGGGCCAGGCCGCCACTGGCCAGTGGTTTGTCGAGGAAGTCACCAACCGTAGCGCCCAGCGGGCGAGTCAGGATGAAGGCCGTCCAGAACAGCACAGTTGGCGATATGCGGCGCCAGAAATAGGCTGCCACCACCACGCCCAGGGCTGCCGAAAAAAGCAGGGCACCGCCCCGGTATCCCAGGCCCAGGCCAGTGCCCTCATCGGCGACCCAGTCACCCAAAGCCGTGCCCAAGGTTTGCGAAAACAAGATGGTGATCCAGT
>JBJMVX010000247.1:0-9325 GCA_045810445.1 Massilia sp. | reverse complement strand
CGTGCCAGCGCCGTAGTTATACAGTGTGCCCGGCAGCAGGATGCGCGCCCCCGTGGCGCGGGCGGCAGCAATGCTGTTCTCGAGCATAGGCAGCACCAGCTTTTCCCAATCGCGGTAGCCGGGTGGATTGACCGCATGGACGATCAGGTCCACGCCCTCGGCGGCGTTAAGCACGTCCTGTGCGCACATGGCGTCACCCTTGAGCCACTCGATCGTCCGCGGCGGCGCAACCGGCACCTTGCGGGCCAGCGCCCTGACCTTCCAGCCGCGCGCTTGCAGGGCGCTTGCCACTTCTCCGCCGATGCCGCCCGTTGCGCCCAGTACCAGTGCCAATTTTGTCGCTGTCATGTCGTTCTCCTGTGGTTGATGCAAACCAGTGTGCGGCACTTCGCAGGTATACGGAAGCGCATAAATAAGCGAGAATCCATGCAAAAATGCATAGCTGGATGAATAAGGGATGGCGCCATGGATGAACCGAATTGGGATTTGTACCGCTCCATGCTGGCGGTGCTGGAAGAAGGCTCGCTGACCGCCGCCGCCAAGGCACTCGGCCTGGCCCAACCGACACTGGGACGCCACATCGAAACGCTGGAGGCGGCCCTGGGCTACGCCCTGTTCGTGCGCTCGCGCCACGGTTTGCTGCCGACTGAACAGGCACTCCAGCTCAAGCCCTTCGCCCAGGCGCTGGCGGCCAATGCCAATGCCCTGCTGCGCGCCGCCTCGGGCAGCGCCGACGCGCCGCGTGGCACTGTGCGCGTCACCGCCAGTGAAGTGATCGGATGCGAAGTGCTGCCACCCATCCTGACCGGCCTGCAGCGCCAGTATCCGCAACTGCAAATTGAACTGGTGCTCACCAACCGCCCGCAAGACCTGCTGCGCCGCGAGGCCGACATCGCCGTGCGCATGGTGCGTCCGACCCAGGAAGCGCTGATCGCGCGCCACCTGGGCGCCGTCGAACTGGGTCTGCATGCCCATCGTGACTACCTCGCGCAGCGCGGCACGCCATCGACCCTGGCCGACCTGCAGACCCACACCCTGATCGGTTACGACCATGAGACGGCCTTCATCCGCAGCATCAAGCACCACTTGGGTGATCTCACGCGTACGAACTTTGCGCTGCGTTCGGACAGCGATCTGGCGCAGCTGGCGGCCCTGCGCGCCGGCTTTGGCATCGGCGTGTGCCAGAACGCCCTGGCCGCGCGCAACCCGGAGCTGGTGCGCGTGCTGCCGCAAGATTTTTCTCCGCGCCTGGACACCTGGCTGGCCATGCATGAAGACCTGCGCGAGAGCAAACGCTGCACTGTCGTCTTTGCCGCACTGGCAGACGGCTTGAAGTCCTACATGGACGGGTGATCGCCTTCACCCTTATTTGTGCGTCCTCGCACAGTTGTTGCTCCTAGGATCCGGTCTACTCAAGTCTTCATCAAGACGAGAGACCGAGACAGGAGCAACCTGCCCATGAGAGCACACCACAAAACCCCCGCCAACCCCGCACCGGCCACCGTATGGCTTGCCAGCGCCACCCTGCCACACTGCCCACCACTAAACGGCGACACCAGCGCCGACGTTTGCGTGATCGGCGCCGGCATTGCCGGTCTGACCAGCGCCTACCTGCTGCTGCGCGCCGGTAAATCGGTGGTCGTCATCGACGCCACCGGCATCGGCGCCGGCGAAACGGGGCGCACCAGCGCCCACTTCTTTCCACCCGACGAGCGCTACGCCGAAATCGAACGCGGCTTCGGCGCCGCCAAAACTGCGCTGGTGGCCGACTGCTACCGCAAGGCCACCGACTGCGTCGAAGCGATCATCCGCACTGAAAAAATCGCATGTGAATTCGAGCGCCTGGACGGCTTCCTGTTCAATCCCGACGGCGTGTGGGACGACGTGCTCGAACGCGAGTACGCCGTCACCACGCGTCTGGGACTGAACGTGCGGCGCCTCGAGCGCGTGCCTGGCCTGGGCTTCGACACGGGTCCCTGCCTGCGCTTTGCCAACCAGGCCCAGTTCCATCCACTCAAATACCTCGAAGGCCTGGCGCGCGCCATCCGCCGCATGGGCGGTCGCATTCATGACAACACCCGCGCCCTGGAAGTGCAGGGAGAGGACACGCCCCTGCGCGTACGCACGGCCGGCGGCACCATCACCGCCACCTCGGTGGTCATCGCCACCAACACGCCGTTCAACGAGAGCCCTGCCTTGGCCGCGCGCCAGCAGGCTTGGCGTACCTACGTGGTGGCGCTGCAGGTGCCCAAGGACGCACTTCCCCGCTTGCTGCTGTGGGATACGGGCGCGCCTTACTACTATGCGCGCCTGGCCGCCAGCCCGACCAGCAGCAGCCACGAACTGCTGATCGTGGGCGGCCAGGACCACCCACTGGACCAGGACGGCGGCGAGCGTCACGCCCAGCAGCGCTATGAGCGCATCGAAACCTGGGTGCGCCAGCGCTTTCACATGGCCGGCAAGGTGGAATACCGCTGGTCGGGCGACGTCATGGAAACCACCGACGGCGTGGCCATCCTGGGACGCGAGCAGCTGGACCACGACCATGTCTATATCATCACTGGCGACTCGGGCAACGGCATGACCCACTGCACCACGGGCGCCATCCTGATCACGGACCTGATCCTGGGGCGCCACAATGACGCGGCCGAACTGTATGCACCGGCGCGCAAGGCCTTTTACGGCATTGGCGACTTCATTACCGAACAGGCCAACACCCTGGCCCAGTACAGCGACTGGCTGCGCGGCGGCGACGTCGAAACGGTGGAAGAAATCGGCGCCGGAGAAGGCGCGGTGCTGCGCAATGGCGGCAAGCTGCTGGCCGTGTACCGGCGTGAAGACGGCGGCTTGCAGGCGATGTCCGCTGCCTGCACCCACCTCGGTTGCGCGGTGCACTGGAACGCCGGCGAAACGTGCTGGGATTGTCCGTGCCACGGCTCGCGCTTCGCCAGCGATGGCGCCGTGCTCAAGGGCCCCGCCCAGCGCCCCCTGGCGCCGGCCGAGCTGGTGCCCGAGCCCCTGTTTCACGAGGCTGGAGAGTCCGATGACTTGCACCCGTGACGGCGCAGCGGCCCGGGGCCGTTCGCTTAAAAAACAGGCAGCGGCGCTTTTGGTGTATCCTATGCCGATTGTAACAACGGCTCACGCCAACTATGCCAGAGCACCCTTATGACGTCCGCACGGACGCCAAAACCCACCGGTCACTGTTTGAACGCCTGACCGCACTGATTTCTCCCGAGCCCGAAAACCGCGCCGAGCTGCTCGAAGTTCTGCACGACGCCCACGAACGCAACCTGATCGACGCCGATGCGCTGTCCATGATCGAAGGCGTGTTCCAGGTCTCGGACCTGTCCGCACGCGACATCATGGTGCCGCGCTCGCAGATGGATGTGATCGACATTTCCAAGCCCATCGACGAATGGATGCCCCAGGTGCTGGCCACGGCCCACTCGCGCTTCCCCGCCATCGAGGGTGAACGCGACAAGGTCATTGGCATCCTGCTGGCCAAGGACTTGCTGCGCTACTACGCCGAAGAAACCTTCGACGTACGCGACATGCTGCGCCCTGCCATCTTCATCCCCGAGTCCAAGCGCCTCAATGTGCTGCTGCGCGACTTTCGCGCCAACCACAATCACATGGCCATCGTGGTCGATGAATACAGCGGCGTCGCTGGCCTCATCACCATCGAAGACGTGCTCGAACAAATCGTTGGCGACATCGAAGACGAATACGACTTCGACGAGGAGGAAGACAATATCCTTTCGATCAAGGAAGGCCAGCTGGGTCCACGCTGGCGCATCAAGGCCTTGACCGAACTGCCGCAGTTTAACGAGGAAGTTGGCGCCAACCTGCCCGAGGACGATGTCGACACCATCGGCGGCCTGGTCGCCAACCACTTGGGTCGCATGCCGCACAAGGGCGATGTCTTCGATATCGCCAATCTGCGCTTCGAGGTGCTGCGTGCTGACGCGCGCCAGGTGCATGTGCTGCTGGTTGAAAAACTCCCCCTGCCTGAAGACGAACGCGATTGATGCTGCGTCGCCGTACCGCCGCCCCGGATCCCGCGCCGCGTAGTCCGCGCACGACCGCCCTGCCCACGCTGTTTGCCGCCATTGCCGGCGCCCTCAGCGTGTTCTCCTTCGCCCCCTTCGGCTGGTGGCCGCTCGAAATCCTGGCCCTGGCCTTCCTGTTCTACCAGGTCGGCATGGACACCAACGTCAAGCGCAGCGCCTTCATGGGCTGGGGATTCGGTTTCGGCTGGTCGGTCGCCGGCATGCACTGGCTGTACATCACCATGAACCGCTATGGCAGCATCCCCGGCCCCATGGCGGTGGCTGCCGTTTGTCTGCTTGGACTGTATATGGGCTTGTTCGCGGCCCTGGCCACGGGTGTATCGACCTGGTTGCGCAAGCGCTTCACCATGCCAGTCACAAGCTTCCTGTTTCTGGTGCTGCCCTTCGCCTGGGGCTTGACCGAATGGATGCGCGGCTGGGTGATGACCGGTTTTCCATGGGTGGCCTCCGGTTATGCCCAAACCAATAGTCCACTGACCGGCTATGCGCCAATGGTGGGCGTGTATGGCGTAGGCGTGCTGGTGGCCCTGTGCGCCAGCGCGATCGCCATGCTCACCCAGCGCAAGCGCATGCTGGGCGGCGCCGTGCTGGGCGTGAGCCTGGCCGCTGGCGCTGGCCTGAACCAGGTCGCGTGGACCCATGCCCAGGGCCAGCCGATTTCCGTGCGTCTGGTGCAGGGCAATATCGAGCAGCGCGAGAAATTCGACGCCGCACTGACCCTGCGCACACTGGCCCTGTACCAGCAATTGCTTACCGCCGCGCCAGCGGACCTGGTGGCGCTGCCTGAAACGGCCATTACCCAGATCCCGGCCTGGCTTCCAGCCGGCTATCTCGATTCGTACAAGGCATTCGCCGCCAGCAGCGGCAGCGCCGTCCTGTTTGGCATTCCCCTGTCCGACGGTCCTGGCCAGTACGCCAACAGCGTGCAGGGCTACACGCCAAGCGGTCAGGTCTACCGCTTCGACAAGCAGCACCTGGTGCCATTTGGCGAATTCGTCCCGCCCGGCTTTCGCTGGTTTGTCGACATGATGCAGATCCCGCTAGGCGACATGCGGCGCGGCCCGCAAGTCCAAGCCCCGTTTGCGGTCAAGGACCAGCTGGTGCTGCCCAATGTCTGCTACGAAGACGTGTTCGGCGAAGAAATTGCCCTGCAACTGCGCAGCGCCGCGCAACCGGCCACCATGTTGCTCAATGTTTCCAACCTGGCCTGGTTTGGCGAGTCGATCGCCATCCCCCAGCATTTGCAAATCTCGCAGATGCGCGCCATCGAGACCGGTCGCCCCATGCTGCGTGCGACCAATAGCGGCGCCACCGCTGTCATTGATGGCCGTGGCAAGGTCGTGAGCCTGCTGCCCCTGTACACCCAGGGCACGCTCGCGGCCAAGGTCCAGGGCATGGCGGGCATGACGCCATTCATTCGCTTTGGCAACTACACAATGCTGGTGCTGGCCGCACTGGCGCTGCTGGCGGCGGTCTTTTCAGGCCGCAAATACGCAAAAACACGGCAAAAGTGACATAGTTGTCACGGCCGCGCCCAGCAGCGCTGCAAAACCCGCTAAAATTGGTCGTTTTAGCAAACTCATTCGTTCGCGCCTTCATTCGCGCGGCAGCTACCCAAGATGCTCACATTCCAACAAATTATTCTGACCTTGCAAACCTACTGGGACAAGCAAGGCTGCGCCCTGCTTCAGCCCTACGATATGGAAGTCGGCGCCGGCACCTTCCACACGGGGACCTTCCTGCGCGCGATCGGACCGGAGCCCTGGCGCGCCGCCTATGTGCAGCCGTCGCGCCGCCCCAAGGATGGCCGCTATGGCGAGAACCCGAACCGTTTGCAGCACTACTACCAGTACCAGGTGGTCCTGAAGCCGGCGCCGGAAAATATCCTGGACCTGTATCTCGGTTCGCTCGAAGCCCTGGGCCTGGACCTGAAGAAGAATGACGTACGCTTCGTCGAAGACGACTGGGAAAGCCCGACCCTGGGCGCCTGGGGTCTGGGCTGGGAAGTCTGGTTGAACGGCATGGAGGTGACCCAGTTCACCTACTTCCAGCAGGTCGGCGGCCTCGATTGCAAGCCGGTGCTGGGCGAGATCACCTATGGTATCGAACGCCTGGCCATGTACCTGCAGGGCGTGGAAAACGTGTACGACCTGGTGTGGACCGAGTGGGAAGAAAACGGCGTAACCAAAAAACTGAGCTACGGCGACGTCTACCACCAGAATGAAGTCGAACAATCGACCTACAACTTCGAGCACGCCAACACCGATCTGCTGTTCGCGCAATTTGCCAACCACGAATCGGAAGCGAAGCGCCTGATCGAACTGGCACTGACCCTGCCTGCCTACGAGCAGATCATGAAGGCTTCGCACAGCTTCAATATGCTCGACGCCCGCGGCGCCATTTCCGTCACCGAACGTGCCGCCTACATTGGCCGCGTACGCACCTTGTCGCGCCTGGTCGCGCAAGCATATTACGACTCGCGCGAAAAACTCGGTTTCCCGATGGCCCCCAAGGCCGCCGTCGCCGCCTGATCAGAAGAAAAAGAACCATGAACCACACCTTAGTTGACACCTTACTAGTTGAACTGCTGACCGAAGAACTGCCACCGAAGGCCCTGGTCAAACTGGGCGCGGCCTTCGCTGCCGGCATCGTCAATGGCTTGAAAACGCGCGACTTCCTGGAAGCCGACAGCGTGGCCACCACCTACGCCACGCCACGCCGCCTGGCCGTGGCCATCACCGGCGTACGCAGTGTCTCGCCCGACAAATCGGTGCGTGAAAAAGTCCTGCCAGTGAGCGTCGCACTGGACGCCGATGGCAAGGCCACCGCCCCCCTGACCAAGAAACTGGCCGCCATGGGCTTGGCCGACCTGGACGTGGCAGCGCTCGAGCGCGCAGTCGATGGCAAGGCCGAGAGCCTGTTCTACACACGCAGCGTGGCCGGCAGTACTTTGTCCAGCGGCGTGCAATCGGCGCTGGAAGAATCCGCCGCCAAGCTGCCGATCCCCAAGTTGATGAGTTACCAGCGCCCGGACGGCAGCACCGTGCAATTCGTGCGCCCGGCGCATAGCCTGATCGCCCTGCATGGCGAACAGGTGCTGCCAGTGACCCTGCTTGGCTTGACGGCCGGTCGCACCACCCTGGGCCACCGCTTCCTCTCCGATGGAAAAGCATTGAACATCACCGACGCGGGCAGCTATGCCAGCACGCTGGAAGCTGCAGGCAAGGTCATAGCCAGCGCCGAGGCGCGCAAGGACAGCATCCGCAGCGCCCTGTTGGCGAAGGCCGGCGTTGATCAAGTCCTGATGCCCGAAGCCCTGCTTGACGAAGTGAGCGCCCTGGTCGAATGGCCCGTGGTCTACGAGTGCAAGTTCGAGGACGAATTCCTGGCCGTGCCGCAGGAATGCCTGATCCTGACGATGCAGACCAATCAAAAATACTTTGCCCTGACCGATACGGCCGGCAAGCTGCGTTCGCGCTTCCTGATCGTCTCGAATATCGCCACGGACGACCCGCAAGCCATCATTGGCGGCAACGAGCGCGTCGTGCGTCCACGCCTGTCCGACGCCAAGTTCTTCTTTGAGCAGGACAAGAAAAAAACCCTGGAAGCGCGCCTGCCGCTGCTCGAGAACGTGGTCTACCACAACAAGCTGGGAACCCAGGCTGCGCGCTCCAAGCGCGTGGTGGCCATCTCGCGCGACATCGCTGCCCAACTGGGTTACGACGTGGCCCTCGCTGCGCGCGGCGCCCTGCTCTCCAAGGCAGACCTGCTGACCGATATGGTCGGCGAGTTCCCTGAGCTGCAAGGCATCATGGGCACTTACTACGCGCGCCACGATGGCGAGCCGGACGAAGTGGCCCTGACCGCAACCGAACACTATCAGCCGCGCTTTGCCGGCGACGCCCTGCCGACGACGCCGACCGGCACCGTGGTGGCCCTGGCCGACAAGCTGGAAACCCTGGTGGGTATCTGGGGCATCGGCCTGCAGCCAACAGGCGAGAAAGACCCGTTTGCGCTGCGCCGCCACGCCCTGGGTGTGCTGCGCATGTTGATTGAAAAACGGATCGACGTCTCGCTCTCGCAGCTGCTGGCACTGACGGCAAAAAATTTCACCGGCATTGCGGGCTTTACCGACCCGGTGGCCGAGGTGCGCGCCTTCATGCTTGACCGCATGCGCGGCATCCTGCGCGAGCGTGGTTTCACGCCCAATGAAGTCGAAGCCGTGCTGGTCGAAGACCTGGACCGCCTGCACGACATCGTCGAACGCCTGCAAGCGGTGCAAGCCTTTGCTGCCTTGCCGGAATCAGCTTCGCTGGCAGCGGCCAACAAGCGCATCACCAACATCTTGAAAAAGACCGAAGCGGCAATTGGCGCCGTGTCCGAATCGCTGTTGCAGGAAGATGCGGAAAAAGCGCTGCATGCGGCCATCGCGCGCGTGCGCCCGCAGGTCGACGCAGCCTTCGCCGCGCGCGACTTCGCCGGCACCCTGAAAACGCTGGCCCAGTTGCGCGACGACGTGGACGCTTTTTTCAATGGCGTGATGGTGATGGCCGACGATGCCGCCTTGCGCAACAACCGTCTGGCGCTGCTCTCCTCGCTGCATGCGATGATGAACCGGGTAGCCGACATCTCGAAACTGGCGGCATAAGGAGCGGCTGGCGATGAAAATGATCATCCTCGACCGCGATGGGGTCATCAACCACGATTCGCCGGCCTTCATCAAGTCGCCCGCCGAGTGGATCCCCATCCCCGGCTCGCTCGAAGCGATTGCGCGCCTGAACCAGGCCGACTACAGGGTCGTCGTGGCCTCGAACCAGTCGGGCATTGCGCGCGAACTGTTCGACATGTGCACGCTCAACGCCATCCACCAGAAGCTGCACGCGTCGGCCCAGCAGGTGGGCGCGTCCATCGATGCCATCTTTTTCTGCCCGCACGCAGCCATCGACAATTGCGACTGCCGCAAGCCCAAGGCCGGCATGTTCGATGAAATTGCCAAGCGCTTCAAGGTAAGCCTGCGTGGCGTGCCAACCGTGGGCGACTCGCTGCGCGACCTGCAGGCGGGCTTCGTCAGCGGCTGCGCGCCCTACCTGGTCTTGACCGGCAAGGGCCAGAAAACCCATGAAACGGGCGGCCTGCCGCCAGGCACCCAGGTCTATCCGGACCTCGCTGCCATGGTCGACGCTCTGCTCAAGGCCAATAGCGCCGTCGCCCACTATTCCATCTGATGTAATTCGGAGACTCTTTTGCGTAAT
>JBJMVX010000246.1:0-4301 GCA_045810445.1 Massilia sp. | reverse complement strand
TCGCGGCAATACTTTCCACGGTGGCGCAGCGCACGACATCGCCAATGACGATGATGGACGGGCTGCCCAGGCCGGAAATGGCCAAGTCCTCGGCCAAGTTCGCCAAGGTGGTCAGCAACTGGGTTTGTCCCGCGCCTGTGGCTGACTGAATCACAGCCACAGGGGTGGATGGCGACTTGCCGCCCGCCAGCAGGCCAGCCTGAATCTGGCGGCAGCGCGCCACCCCCATATAAATGACCAGCGTGAGGCCGGTTTGCGCCAGCAGGGACCAATCCGGCGTACGCGCACTGCCCGCGTCGTCGCCCCGCTCGTGGCCAGTAACAAAGATAGCGCCGGAGCTCCAGTCGCGATGCGTCAATGGCACGCCAATGGAAGCCGGCGCCGCCAGGCCGCTGCTGATGCCATTGATGACGTCGACCGTGATGCCCGCGGCCATCAGGTGTTCGCGCTCTTCGCCGCCGCGGCCAAAGATGAAGGGATCGCCGCCCTTGAGGCGCACCACCCGCTTGCCCGCGCGCGCTTCGGACAACATGAGGCGCTCAATGAAGGCTTGCGACGTTGAGGTACAACCGCCCCGCTTGCCCACCGCGACAATGCGCGCACCAGCGCTGGCGTGTTGGAGCACGTCGCGATTGACCAGGTCGTCCACCAGCAGCACATCAGCCGCCGCAATCGCTTTGACCGCCTTGAGTGTCAACAGTTCCGGGTCGCCCGGACCGGCGCCCACCAGACTGACTCTACCCTTGCTCTCCATGCTGACCACCCGTGCGTGCTTGTAATGTCTTGGAAACTAGCAAGCACTGTGCCACTTGTTCGGCAATCGAGGGGGGAATCGGCACCTCGCCATTGAGGGCGCGGGTGATCCAGGCCGCCGTGGTGGCCGCATCGCGCGCTTCCGGCATGGCAGCCAACTCGTCTGTTGGTGCATCGCGCTGCACCAACAAAGTGCGCTGACCTTCATGGAACCAGTCAATCTGATTGGCCCGGTTGGCGTTGGCCACTGTTTCTCCTTCGGTGCCGCGCATCAGGAAGGCGTCGCCGCGCGCGGCGGGTGCAGCCCGGGTGAAATAGTCGCCCAGCATCTCTAGATATTCAGGATGGGTATAGGAAACCAGCCGCAGCGCGGGCCCGGCAAAGGGCTGCAAGATCTTGACCAGGGTATGGGTGGAGCTGCGCACGCCAAGGATGCGGCGCAGCGACAGCAGATACGCCATCTTGGGCGCCAGCGTTTCGATGGCCATGAAGGCGGGCTGGCGCGCGGCAAACGCAGCCTGCACCGCGCCCGCTGTCTGCGCGGGCGGCAAGTCCAGCGCGGCGAAAATCTCCGCGCTGGCGATGCGGCCGGGGTCGGTCAGCACCCCATGCATGAGCACCGGCACGCCTTCACGCGCCAGCAGCAAGGCCAGCAGGGGCGTCAGATTGGCCATCTTGCGCGCGCCGTTGTAACTCGGAATGAGCACCGGCGCATAGGGACCGCTGCAGGCAGGCAGCAGCGCAATCGAGGCCTCGGCCGCATCCATGAAGCCGGCGATCTCATCGACCGATTCGCCCTTGATGCGCATGGCCAGCAGGATGCCGCCTAGCTCAAGGTCGGACACGGTGCCGTCCAGCATGTGGCCATAAAGCAGCCGCGCCTCCTCGCGCGTCATGTCACGCGCCCCTTTTTTACCGCGACCAATGTTCTTGATGAAGCTGGCCGCGCGGAATGGTTCTTCTGGTGTCGTCATGCGACTAGCTTACACGCAGACCGAAAAAATTATTTGTAACGAAATGAATCCACTCCCAAAACGCCCGCGTATATCGCTAGACCAATCGGTGACCACCTTCATCAAGGAGACAGAAATGACACGTATGAAATTGCGGGCAACACTAGGTGCCCTCATCGCCGGCAACGTCCTGGCTTGCATGTTTGCCGCACCGGCGATGGCATCGAGCCACCGCGAAGCGCCCTTCATCACCAAGCATCCGAAGGTCGACGCCACTGACTTCTATATGTTCCGCAGCTATCAGAGCGGACGCAGCGACTACACCACGCTGATCGCCAACTACGTGCCGCTGCAGGACGCCTACGGCGGCCCGAACTACTTCCAGATGGATCCGGAAGCGCTGTACGAAATTCACATCGACAACAACGGCGACGCCAAGGAAGACATCACCTTCCAGTTCCGCTTCAAGAGCACCAACAAGGATGCCCAGTTCACTGTAGGCGGCAAGAAAGTATCGATTCCCCTGGTCATCAACGGCGGCGCCATTGCAGACGTCAACGCAGCCGGCGCCAATGTGCGTGAAACCTATAGCGTCAACGTGGTCCGTGGCGACCGTCGTACTGGCAGCCGCAAGGCCGTCACCAATGTCAGCGGCGGCAGTGCCACCTTTGACAAGCCGCTCGACAACATCGGCAACAAGTCGATTCCCAACTACGAAGCCTATGCTGCCAAGCACGTCTACGACATCAACATTCCCGATTGCGCCACCCCGGCACGCATGTTTGTTGGCCAGCGCAAGGACCCGTTTGTCGTCAACCTTGGCGAAACCTTTGACCTGATCAACATCCGCGCCCCGGCCGTGGAATTTAGCGCCACCGCCGAAAAAGACGCCAAGGACGATCTGGCCTTCAAAAACGTCACCTCCATCGAACTGGAAGTGCCAACCTCCTGTCTGCTCAGCACCACGGTCAGCGACCCCGTCATTGGCGGCTGGACCACGGCCAGCCTGCGCCAGGGCCGCTTGATCAATCCATTCCCGACCTCGAACAGCGATGCATCGAAAGAAGGCGGCGCCTGGACCCAGGTGTCGCGTCTGGGTATGCCACTGGTCAATGAAGTTGTCATCGGCCTCAAGGACAAGGACAAGTTCAACCACAGCAAGCCATCGGCCGACGGCCAGTTTGCCGACTACGTCACCAACCCGACGCTGCCAGCGTTGATCGAAGTGTTGTACGGCAGTGCAGGCGCCAAGGCACCGACCAACTTCCCGCGCAATGACCTGGTCGCCGCCTTCCTGACCGGCATCACTGGCGTGAACAAGCCGAAAACCGTGACCGCTGCTGAAATGCTGCGCCTGAACACCTCGATCGCTACCACCGCAGTTGGTTCGCAGCAGCGTCTGGGCGTGATCGGCGGCGACAGTGCCGGCTTCCCGAACGGCCGCCGTCCTGGCGACGACGTGGTCGACATCGCCCTGCGCGTGGTGATGGGCAAACTGTGCACGCTGTCGATTGGCTGCGTACCGACCGATGCCCCAGCTGGCGCAATCCGCTTCACCGACGGCGCCTACCTGGACGAGACCTTCTTCACGGCCGGCTTCCCTTACCTGAAGTCGCCAATCGCCGGTTCGCCACAAAGCCGCTAAGGCGCAAGGAGATCATCATGAAAAAACTCAGCCTGCTTTTTCTGGCGCTGCTCCTGAGCGCATGCGGTGGTGGCAGTAGCCACTCGTCGGACACGGTGTTCGTACCCCCGCCCACTCCGACCCCGGTGGTGGACGCGTACTACACCCGCGTCATGGCCTTCGTGGGCACCCAGTCCGAGACCGACGAACCAGGAAATATCGACCTGGTGGTAGTGACCTCGCCTGAGAGTGACGACCCGGTCGTATTCATGTAATACCTGCAGCAAGCCGGTCAGGGGACCACCTCTGGCCGGTGCATCACATAAAAATTAAATGTCATCTCACGCACTGAGAGCAAACCATGTTGATCCGATTCGCCTTGCGCGCCGGCCTGTTGGCCCTGGCCGCGCACGTGGCGCAGGCCGCGCCCTATATCCCGGCCAAAGGCAGCGACGTCGTGGAGCATCTGCCACGCCGCAGTGACCCAGCCCAGCAAGAACTGCAGCGCCTGCGCGCGCAACTGGCCGCCAATCCCAAGGACGTGGCGTTGGCCGTAGGCGTCGCACAGCAGCACATCAACACCGCGCGCCGCGAGACCGATCCGCGCTACCTCGGTTACGCGCAGGCGGCCCTGGCGCCATGGTGGGACATGCCCGCGCCACCGACCCCGGTGCGCCTGCTGCGCGCAACGCTGCTGCAAAGTACCCACCATTTTCCTGAAGCCCTGCGTGACCTGGATGCTATCGTTGCGGCAGAACCGGATAACGCGCAAGCCTGGTTGACGCGCGCCACCGTGCAGACCGTGCGCGGCGACTATGCCGATGCCACCCGTAGCTGCGCGCGCCTGTCCTCCATCAGCGCGCAGTTGGTGAGCATCAGCTGCATTGCCAATGTGGGGGCCATGACCGGGCGCGCAGCAGCCAGCGCGTCTTTGCTGGAAATGACGCTCAAGCGCGAAGCCGATGCGGACG
>JBJMVX010000245.1:0-11608 GCA_045810445.1 Massilia sp. | reverse complement strand
CCTTCGGCGTAGTGCAGGAAGTAGGTATAGCGCAGCTTGTCCGGCGTGCCGGCAGCGGGAATCAGGCGCCCCTTGCCATAGCGTTCCACCAAATACTCGATAATCGCGCCGGACTCGGCTACCATGGTGTCGCCGTCAGTGATGACGGGCGATTTTCCCAGGGGATGAATGGCGCGCAGTTCGGGCGGCGCCAGCATGGTCTTGGCGTCGCGTTCGTATTTTTTGATCTCGTAGTCCAGGCCCAGCTCCTCCAGCAACCACAGGATGCGTTGGGAGCGGGAGTTGTTCAAATGGTGGACTATGATCATGGGGTTCTTTCGCCGGTGAGGAATCGGCGTTAGCTTAGCATTGTTGCCAGTGATTCGCCACGGAGTGTCAATGAGACTGTATGCCCCGCGTTATCTGCCCCTGATCATTTCGGGCCTCATCCTTCCCCTATCCATCTACCAGTCCCTGCATGGCGAGGGCCCCGGCTGGTGGCTGGTTGCCGTCAGCGGCGGCCTCACCGTGGTCGGCCTGGTGGACCTGCTGCAAAAGCGCCAGGCGCTGCGCCGCAACTACCCCATCCTCGCGCATTTTCGCTATTTCTTCGAGTCGATCCGGCCCGAGATTCGCCAGTATTTTCTGGAAGACGATACGGTCGCCGCGCCGTTCTCGCGCAATCAGCGCAGCATTGTGTACCAGCGCGCCAAGCGCGAGACCGACAAGCGTCCCTTCGGCACCCAACTCGATGTGTACACGGCAGGCTACGAATGGATCAACCACTCCATCGCCCCGGTCACCATCACCGACACCAATTTCCGGGTCGAGATTGGCAACCATCCGGACTGCCCGCGCGCCCAGCCCTACCGCGCCAGCGTCTTCAATATTTCGGCCATGAGTTTTGGCTCGCTCTCGGCCAACGCCATCCTCGCGCTCAACGGCGGCGCGCGCATCGGCGGCTTCATGCACGACACGGGAGAAGGCTCGATCAGCCGTTATCACCGCGAAAATGGCGGTGACCTGGTATGGGAAATCGGCTCGGGCTACTTTGGCTGCCGCACCGAGGATGGCCAGTTCTCGGAAGAGAAGTTCGTCGCCAATGCGCTTAACCCGCAGGTCAAGATGATCGAGCTGAAGATGTCGCAAGGCGCCAAGCCGGGCCAAGGCGGCATTCTTCCCGCTGCCAAGGTCACCATCGAGATCGCCAACGCGCGCGGTGTGACACCAGGGCGCGACTGCTTGTCGCCTGCCAAGCATTCGGCGTTTTCCACGCCCATCGAGATGATGCATTTCATCGAGCGCCTCCGTACCCTTTCCGGCGGAAAGCCGACCGGCTTCAAGCTCGCCATCGGCCACCCATGGGAATTCTTCGGTATCGTCAAGGCCATGCTCTTGACCGGCATCGTGCCCGATTTTATCGTGGTCGATGGTGGCGAAGGCGGCACGGGTGCAGCGCCCGTGGAGTTCTCCGATCACGTAGGCACGCCGCTGCAGGAAGCCCTGCTGCTGGTGCATAACACCCTGGTGGGCGCGGGTCTGCGCGAAAAGATCAAGATCGGCGCTTCCGGCAAAATCATTACCGCCTTCGACATCGCGCGCACCATTGCATTGGGCGCAGACTGGTGCAATTCGGCGCGTGGCTTCATGTTTGCGCTGGGCTGCGTGCAATCGCAAAGCTGCCATACCGATCGCTGCCCCACCGGTGTGGCGACCCAGGATGAACTGCGCCAAAAGGCGCTGGTCGTGCCGGACAAGACCGAGCGCGTGGCCCACTTCCATGAAAACACGGTCAAGGCGCTGGCCCAGCTGATTGCTGCGGCGGGGCTGGAGCATCCGTCACAACTGAAGCCCCACCACATCGTGCGGCGCGTCTCGCCCAACCAGGTGAAGCTGGCCTCGGCCCTGCTGCCCTACCTTGATAAGGGCGAATTGCTGGACCCTGCCCATTTGCACCGCCTGCCGCCCGTGTTTGGCCTCTATTGGCCACTGGCCCAGGCAGAATCGTTTCATCAACTGGTTCGCTCTGTCGGCTAACCACTTTGCCCCGTCCCGGAGAATTCATGTCGCGCACGCCTTTACCCTTATCCGCCCTGCCCTTGCTGCTCTCGGCCCTGCACCTGTGTGCGGCCGCGCAAACGCCGCCCATGGCACCCGATATTCCGGCCAACCGCTTCGAAGCGGCCATTCCCGGGGCCGACTACACCAAGCAGGTGGTGATGATTCCCATGCGCGACGGGGTGAAGCTATACACCGTGATCGTGGTGCCCAAGGGCGCGGTGCGCGCGCCCATCATGCTCACCCGTACGCCCTACAACGCCGACCATCGCGCGCGCCGCAATAACAGCCCGCACATGGCCTCCATGCTTCCGGAAGGCGACGACGCCTTCGTCGAAAATGGTTACATCCGCGTGTTCCAGGATATCCGGGGCAAGCATGGTTCCGAAGGCGAGTACGTGATGACGCGCCCCCTTCGCGGCCCGTTGAACAACACGGCAGTGGACCACGCGACCGACGCCTATGACACTATCGATTGGCTGGTCAAGCACATCCCCGAAACCAATGGCCGCGTGGGCATGGTGGGCTCCTCCTACGAGGGCTACACGGTGCTCATGGCGCTGGCCGATCCCCATCCTGCCTTGAGGGCGGCTGTGCCCATGAGTGCCATGGTCGACGGCTGGCGCGGCGACGACTGGTTCCACAATGGCGCCTTCCGCATGCCGAACCTGGGCTACATCGCGAGCCAAACGGCCGCGCGCGGCGAAGGCGCAACGCTCGCTAGTGGCGTGTATGACGATTACGAGGGCGCGCTGCGCGCCGGCTCGGCGTCCGACTACGCCAAGCTGTTTGGCGTCGACCAGCTCAATTTCGCGAAAAAGCTGTTCGAGCACCCAGCCTACGACAGCTACTGGCAGAACCAGGCCGTGGACCGCATCCTGGCGGCGCGCCCGCTGAAGGTGCCGACCATGCATGTGGTGGGGCGCTGGGATCAGGAAGACATCTATGGGCCCTATGCCTCGTATGCCGTCACTGAGAAGAAGGACCTGGACAACAGCATGAACCACCTGGTAGTGGGCCCATGGCGCCACAGCGGTGTCAATTACAACGGCAGCAACCTGGGACCTTTCCAGTTTGTGGGCGACACGGCAGCCCAGTTCCGCCGCGAGGTCATGCTGCCCTTCTTTAACCAATACCTGCGCGATGACGCGCCGAAAGCCGATACGCCGCCTGTATGGTCCTACCAGACCGGCAGCAACCATTGGCGCCGTTTGCAGAAGTGGCCGCAGACCGACACCTTGCAGCCCTTGTTCCTGAAGGACGGTTTCAAGCTGGGCTTCGACAAGAGCGCTGCTGGCGGCGGCGCGTTCGAGGAATATGTGGCCGATCCGGCCAAGCCGGTGCCGTTTGTCGCGCGCCCGGTCAGGCTGGGGGACGGCAATGTGTGGAAGCCGTGGCTGGTGACCGATCAGCGCCAGTACTCCGACCGCACCGATGTGCTGAGCTATGTAACCGAGCCACTGACAGCGCCCGTGCAGATCGCGGGCCAGACCATGGTAAACCTGTTTGCATCCACCAGCGGCACCGATGCCGACTGGGTCGTCAAACTGATTGACGTGTATCCGGATGAAGTGGCATCGCAGCCGGAGCTGGGCGGCTATCAGTTGGGCATTGCCATGGATATCTTCCGCGGGCGTTATCGCCAGGGGCTGGACAAGGCAGTTGCTATCCCGGCCAACAAGGTGGAGCAGTACCGCTTTGCCCTGCCCAATGCCGATCACGTGTTCCTGAAGGGGCACCGCATCATGGTGCAGGTGCAGTCAAGCTGGTTCCCCCTGTACGACCGCAACCCGCAAAGCTTCGTGCCGAATATTTTCTACGCAAAGCCGGGCGACTATCGCAAGGCGACGCAGCGCATCTATCATGCGCCAGGGATGGAAAGTGCAGTGGAGTTGCCTGTGGTGGGCGCCGCAAATGGCGCCAAATAGCCGCTAGCGCGGGTGGATCTTGATGACCCGCTGCGCCGTCGGGGAAGGCGGCGCCGGCTCGGCGCAGGCATTGCAGGTGTCGCAGCCACTGCCGCAACCGGCGGCCTTGGCCGCTGCTTTGCGACCGCGCCAGGAGGCGGGCAGATAGCGGCCTGCCGCATACCAGGCCGATGCCGCCACAATCACCACCACGATCAGGTTTTGTACCATCTCAGCCTCCAAGCGTCGCCAAGGCGATGCGGTAAGTGAGGAACGAGGCCACATAGGCCAGCGCGAACATATAGCCTGCCATGATCAGCGGATAGCGCAGGCTGTTGGTCTCGCGCTTGACCACCGACAGCGTGGACATGCATTGCGGCGCAAACACATACCAGGCCAGCAAGGACAGCGCGGTTGGCAAACTCCAGGATTGCGCGATGATGGGCGTGAGCGAACTGGCCAGCGCATCACCGGTCTGCGACAGGGCATATACGGTGCCGAGGGCACCAACAGCCACTTCGCGCGCAGCCATGCCTGGCACCAGCGCGATGCAGATCTGCCAGCCGAAACCGATGGGCGCAAAAATCACCGCCAGGGCGCGACCGAGCATGCCCGCGATGCTGTAATAGATAGGCGGGTGGGCTGCGCCTTCCGGTGCGCCGGGAAAGCTGGAGAGGAACCACAGCAGCACCATCAGCGTGAGGATGACGGTACCAACCCGCGTCAGGAAAATTTTGGCGCGCTCCCACAGGCCAATCGCCAGGTTGCGTAGATGCGGCCAATGGTAACTTGGCAGCTCGAGCATCAGCGGCTGGTTGCGGTTGGCGCCCATGGTGCGCTTGAGGAACCACGCCACCGCCATGGCTGCTGCGATGCCGGCAAAATACAGGATGAACAACACCAGTCCCTGCAGATTGACCAAGCCGCCCACCTCGCGGTTTGGAATGAAGGCAGCGATGATCAGTGCGTACACGGGCAGGCGCGCCGAACACGTCATCAAGGGCGCGATCATGATGGTGACCAGGCGGTCGCGCGGATTTTGAATGGTGCGCGCAGCCATGATGCCGGGGATGGCGCAGGCAAAGGACGAGAGCAGCGGAATGAAGGCGCGACCGGACAGGCCCACGCCGCCCATCAGGCGATCCAGCAGGAAGGCCGCGCGCGGCAGGTAGCCGCAGTCTTCCAGCACCAGGATAAAGAAGAACAGAATCAGAATCTGCGGCAGGAACACCAGCACGTTGCCCACGCCGCCCAAGATGCCTTCGACCAGCAGGCTGCGCAACAGGCCATCGCCCATCTGCGCACCCACCCACACGCCCACCGACTGCACGCCGGCAGTGATCAGGTCCATGGGCAGCTTGGCCCAGCTGAACACGGCCTGGAAAACCAGGAACATGATCGCTGCCAGCAGCACAGGCCCGACTACCGGGTGCAGCACAACGTGGTCGATTTGTTCGGTGAGGTTGCCGCGATCGTGTTCGTAACTGGTGCAGGCGTCCAGGATGCGGCGCACCTGGCGCTGGGTCTCTTCGACCGGCACCAGGTCAATCGAGGACAGCGGCAAGGCCTGGATGCTCTCACCGGGCGCCATCTGGTCCAGCGCGGCGAGCAAACCTTTTTCGCCGCCCGATTGCACAGCCACTGTTTCCACGACCGGCATGCCCAGTTCCTGCGACAGTTTGGTCACGTCGATGGTGATGCCGCGCTTTCTGGCCACATCCATCATATTGAGGGCCATGACCATCGGCAGGCCGAGGCGTTTGATTTCCAGTACCAGGCGCAGATTAAGGCGCAAATTGGTGGCGCTGACCACGCAGACGATGGCGTCCGGCGCCTGCTCACCCGCGCGCAGGCCGGCGACAACATCGCGCGTAATCGCTTCATCGGGGGTGGTGGCGGACAGGCTGTAGGCACCCGGCAGGTCCAGCACGCGGTAAGGGCGCCCGGCAGGCGAGGTGAAACTGCCTTCCTTGCGTTCGATGGTGACACCGGCGTAGTTGGCCACTTTCTGGCGCGCGCCGGTCAGGCGGTTGAACAGGGCGGTTTTGCCGCAGTTCGGGTTGCCGAGCAGGGCAATAAGCGGGGTTTGTCCCGCATGCAGGCTCAACGATTCGGTACGCATCAGACTTTATTCCGGCTTGATCGAGATCAGGGCGGCCTCGAAACGGCGCAGCGCGAAGGTCGAGTGCCCAACCTTGACGGCAATCGGATCGCCGCCCGGCAGACCACGCTTGAGCACGCGAATTTGTTCGCCGGGCACAAAACCGAGCTCCATCAGGCGCCGCGCGACGTCCACGCCCGCATCGCCCTGGTCGCCAGGCGCGAGGTGGATCACTGTGCCGCGCTGGCCGGCCATCAGGGTGTCTAGCGTACTGAGTAGAGGAGCTAAGGTCATAGAGGGCTTTTTGTCGCTAAAGTGAAATTCTCGTTCCACCATGGATAGTAGCATCATAAACGCAAATGCGAACTATTTCTATTCAGGGAGCGCAAAACGCTTGCATTCGTCGTCGAGTTCCGACAAAATAGGAATCTAAGTGATAATGATTCTCATTATAGACGAAACAGCAAACTCGTACTGAGGCTGCGCAAAGCAAACGGGAAGGTGCATCAATGATTGTCTGTGTCTGCAATAACATCTCCGACCGCGAAATCCGCCAGGCGGTCGATCTGGGCCTGTCCACCATGGCCGAACTGCGCCAGGACCTGGGCGTGGCGACTTGCTGCGGCAAATGCGCCAGCTGTGCCAAGCAAGTGCTGAGCGACTACCTCGAGACAAAAGTTGTCGCGACTGAATTATCCTTCCGCAAGACACAGGCAGCCTGATTCCATGAGCTCCATGACCTTCAGCCACGGCAGTGATTTGGGCGACACCCGCTCGTCGCTGGCGCGCCTGCGGGCCAAATTCGGTCCACTGGGCATGGTGCTGGCGCTGCACCTGGTACTTGGCTACTTCATTTACAGCGGCATGCTCAACCGGATGGTGGACGCCGCCCTGCCCGAAGCCGTCCAGGTAACCTTTGTCGAGCCGCCGCCCGCGCCCAAGGAAATCGCCGCCCCTGCCCCAAAAACCGTTCCACTGGCCAAAATCACACCGCCCGTGCTGCCTCAAGTCCCGGTGCCGGAAGTGCAGATTGCCGCGCCGCCCGTCAACACCATCAGCGTGACCCCGGTCAGCGTTCCCGTGGCCAATGTGCCAGTGCCAGCGGCCCCGGTCAGTGCGCCAGCGCCCGTCTCGACAGGGCCGAAAACTGTCACTTCCGGCGTGGAATACATCCAGTCGCCCCAGCCTGTGTATCCGATGATGTCCAAACGCATGGGCGAACAGGGCAAGGTTGTGCTGCGCGTCCTGATCAATGAAAACGGCAAGGCAGGCCAGGTGATGGTGCAAACCTCCTCCGGCTCGGCCCGCCTTGACGAAGCTGGCCGCCAGGCTGCCCTGCGCGCGCTCTACAAGCCCTATCTCGAAAACGGCCGCCCGGTTGCCGTCTACGCCTTCGTACCAGTCGACTTCCAGCTCGCTGGCTAAGCTTGCCCCCACGGCGGCGCCAGTCGCCGCCTCCCCCACCATTTGCTATCATGGTGCGACTTCACCACTTTTGAAAGAATCCCATGAAGGGCGATAAAAATATCATCCGCCTGCTCAACGCGCAGTTGACCAATGAGCTCTCAGCGATCAATCAATATTTCCTGCACGCCCGCATGTACCGCCACTGGGGTCTGGAAAAGCTGGCCAAGAAGGAATACGAAGAGTCGATTGGTGAAATGAAGCACGCGGACAAGCTGATCGACCGCATCCTGATGCTCGACGGCCTGCCCAATCTGCAAGCGCTGCACAAGCTGCTGATCGGCGAGTCGACCCAGGAAATGATTGAATGCGATCTGAAGCTCGAGCAAGCTGCCCAGGTGACCGTCAAGGAAGGCATTGCCGCCTGCGAGCTGGCCACCGACTATGTGTCGCGCGACCTGTTCCTGGAAATTCTGGAAGATACGGAAGAGCACATCGACTGGCTGGAAACCCAGCTCGACCTGATCGTCAAGGTCGGCATCCAGAATTACCTGCAAACCCAGATGGCCGAATAAGCAGGCCGATTCTGCATCCTCAGGCGGCGCGCCAGCGCGTCGCCCATTTGTCGTAAAAGCCCAGATCACGCGGCACCGCGCCAGGAATGGCGCAAATGGCTGCCGCAAATTCGTTGGCGCGCGCCAGCGTCAGCGCCAGCTCCCATCCCCTCGCCCGCCCCAGCAGGAAAATCGCCGCAAACGCGTCGCCCGCACCCACCGTATCGATGACAAAGGGCGGCGCCGGATTATCGCGGTTGACGACGACCTCGCCATCCTCGCCAAAATGCACCGAGCCGCGGTGGCCCAGGGTGACGATCAAGCCCTGCAAGGAAAACATCTGCACCAGGGCCGCGCAAGCCGCGCGCACTTCGTCGCTTGACAGCGGGGGCGAACCCGGATGGATGTCGAAGTACCAGCCAAACAGCGACTGCAATTCTTCCTCGTTGACCTTGACGATATCGGCCGCGTGCAGCGAGTGGAACACACAGCGCTCGTCATACTGGCCTTCGCGCAAATTCAAGTCCAGGAAACGCGTCGGGTTGCTGGCATCGAGCAAGGCAAACAAGGTGTCGCGCGAACGCGGACTGCGCTGGGCCAGGGTGCCGAAATAAAGGGCGCTGGGCTCGACCGCGTCCATCGCGTCCAGCGCTTTCTCGGGATTAATGTAGTCGTAGGCCTGGCCAGGAAGGATCACAAAGCGGTGGCCCTTGGCATGGCGCTCGACGACCACGCGGCCCGTCTCTTCCATCTTGTCGATCTGCAGGCCGGCCTCGGACATGGCAAAACGCTCGAACTCGCCATGCACGACGGCGCCATTCTTGTCGTTGCCTATGCAGGTGATCATCAGCTGTGGCGACATGAAAGCCGCCAGGTGACGCGCCACATTGAAAGGGGCGCCACCGACGACTTGTTCGGTGACGAAATCGTCAACCAGCGCTTCGCCAAACACCACCGTGGTCATGGCGCGGCTTACCGGGGCAGGGTGTCTTTGAAGGAAGGCCGCTCGGACAATTTGTCGAACAGCTTGGCCAGGTTGGCGTAATCGTTGCGCCAGTTGATGTCAGGGAAGCGGAATTCAAGCCAGCCGAGTGCACAGCCCACGGCGACATCGGCCAGGGTGTAATGATTGCCCTTGCAGAAAGGCGAGTCCCGCAGATTGGCCGACATGGTGGCCAGGCTCGCATGCACCTTGACCATCTGGCGGTCAACCCAGGCCTGGCTTTGCTGGGCTTCGGGGCGCAAGGTTTTTTCCAGGCGCACCAGCACGGCGGCATCGAGCAAGCCATCGGCCAGCGCTTCCCAGACCTTGACATCGGCGCGGTCGCGACCGTTCGGCGGCAGCAATTTGCAGACAGGCGTGAGCGTGTCGAGGTACTCGGCAATCACCCGCGAGTCATACATGCTGCTACCATCTTCCATGATCAGGCAAGGAACCTTGCCCAGTGGATTCGAAAGATGGATTTTGGTTTCGGCGGTCCACACGTCTTCCAGTTCATAGACGTAATCGAGCTTTTTCTCGGCCAGCACGACGCGGACTTTGCGGACATACGGGCTGGCCAGGGAACCGATGAGTTTCATAGTTGCTTAAGAAGGGGGATTGGCAGACAGTATAGCATCGCGCCTTCGGCCGAGACAGGGCAAGCACCATGCTGCGGTGTGCCTGCCACATGGGCTTGACAATGCTGCCGGTGGTAAAATGGCGCACTTTGCTGCCCGCACGCGACCCCATTTCCCATTGCCATAAGCGCCTCCTGCCATGACCACTACCACTCCTTATTCGACCCTGTCGGCCCTCTCTCCCCTGGACGGTCGCTACGCCGCCAAGACCGACAAGCTGCGCCCCATCCTGTCCGAAGCCGGTTTCATGCACCACCGCGTGAAAGTGGAAATTTCCTGGCTGCTGGCGCTGTCGCAAGCGGGCTTCGCTGAAATCAAGCCTTTCTCGGCAGAGGCAACAGCCGTGCTCGAACGCATGGCGGCGAATTTCTCGGAATCCGATGCGGCCCGCATCAAGGCCATCGAAGCGGTCACCAACCACGACGTCAAGGCAGTTGAGTATTGGCTCAAGGAACAGGTCAAGGATGTGCCGGAATTGCTGGCGGCCACAGAATTCATCCACTTTGCCTGCACCTCCGAAGACATCAACAATACCTCGCACGGCATGATGTTGAAGGCCGCGCGCGATACGGTCATGTTGCCAGCGCTGCAGGCAGTCGTTGCCAAGCTGACCCAGTTGGCACATGACAATGCGGCTGTGCCCATGCTCTCGCGCACCCACGGCCAGACGGCCAGTCCTACCACCTTGGGCAAGGAAATGGCCAACGTGGTGGCCCGTTTGCAGCGCGCCATCGAACGCATCGCGAGCGTGCAGATTCTGGGCAAGATGAACGGCGCGGTTGGCAACTACAATGCTCACCTGTCGGCTTATCCGGGCTTTGACTGGGCGGCGTTTTCCAAGAACGTGATCGAGCAGCGCCTGGGCCTGACCTTTAATCCTTATACCATCCAGATCGAGCCGCACGATTACATGGCCGAACTGTTTGACGCGATTGCACGCACCAACACCATCCTGCTGGATTTGAACCGCGATATCTGGGCGTACATCTCGCTGGGCTACTTCAAGCAGACGACCAAGGCGGGCGAAATCGGTTCCTCGACCATGCCGCACAAGGTCAACCCGATCGACTTTGAAAACTCGGAAGGCAATCTGGGCATGGCTAACGCGATGCTCAAGCACATGGCCGAGAAATTGCCGGTCTCGCGCATGCAGCGCGACCTGACTGATTCGACGGTGCTGCGCAATATCGGTGTGGGTTTTGGTTACGCGCTGCTGGCCTACGATAGCTGCCTGCGCGGCCTGAACAAACTGGAAGTGAACCGGGCGCGCCTGGAGCAGGATCTGGATGCGAACTGGGAAGTGCTGGCCGAACCGGTGCAGACCGTGATGCGTCGTTATGGCATCGAGAACCCGTATGAACAGCTCAAGGAACTGACGCGCGGTAAAGGCATTTCGAAAGATGCGCTGCGTGAGTTTGTGGCCACGCTGGCGATTCCGCAAGATGCCAAGGACTTGCTGTTGGCCATGACGCCAGCCAATTATCTGGGGATTGCCGAGCAACTGGCACGCGCGATTTGATGCGGGTTGGTTGATGCAAAAGAGACCGCGCCAATGCGCGGTTTTTTTATTTACAGCTCATTGAAGCAGCAAGCTAAACCCCACTGTCCTTGCGAAAGCGAGGACCCATGCTTCGTTTGCCTCAAAGGCGCAGAGTGCTTAGCTACACGCGTGTTATGGGTCCTCGCTTTCGCAAGGACAGTGACGCTAGTGGTGCCTAATCTCTCAGTTCAGCCACTCCAGCTTCACCCCCAACATGGTGAGGCTCGTGGTGCTTAATCTCCCAGTTCTGCCACACCAGCTCCCCCCAGCGTGGTGAAGTTAGTGGTGCCTAATCTCTCAGTTCTGCCACACCAGCTTCCCCCCAGCGTGGTGAAGTTAGTGGTGCCTAATCTCTCAGTTCTGCCACACCACCTTTACCCCCAGCGTGGTGAAGTTAGTGGTGCCTAATCTCTCAGTTCTGCCACACCACCTTCACCCCCGGCGT
>JBJMVX010000244.1:0-4490 GCA_045810445.1 Massilia sp. | reverse complement strand
GAGGGCTCGAACAACTACAAGGTCAAGGGCAATATCCACTGGGTCAGCGCTGCCACCGCGCTCGCTGCCGAAGTGCGCCTGTATGACCGCCTGTTCACCGAAGCCCAACCCGACGCCGGCGGCAAGGATTTCAAGAGCGCCTTGAACCCAAACGCGCTCGAAGTCGTCACTGCCTACCTGGAGCCGGGCATGAGCGCGGCCCTACCCGACCAGCGCTTCCAGTTCGAGCGCCATGGTTACTTCGTGGCCGACCGCGCCGATTCCCAGCCAGGCAAACCGGTCTTTAACCGCGTTACCACGCTGAAAGACAGCTGGGCCAAATAAGCCGCTGCCATGTCGGCAAATGCCGACGTTTTCGCTCAAGAAATCCCGCTCCGGCCCACGCTGCAGCGGGATTTTTTGATATTCATCAATTTTTTGCAGTGCAACACTATAAGTACTGATAGGTACTATTAATTGTAACAATCGGTTAATGTGGATCAAACAATGCATCGCCAATTGCGGCTACCGAGAGGATTGCAAAGCGCAATGCGTATTACTTCAACATTTCCCTTGCTAACGACGCCGCGCCCGGCCATGTGGATCGGTCTGCCGCTGTCGGTGGCGGTGGGCCTGCTGCTCTACCTGATGACGGCCAGTTCCATTGAAGCCGATTCACGCCAGCGCTTTTCCGCCCACGCGCAAAACGCGCGCAACATCGTGGTCTCGCGCATCAAGTCCTATACCGACGTCTTGCGCGGCACCGCCAGTATTTTTCAAACCAGTTATCCGCTGTCGCGCCGTCAGTTTTCCGGTTACGTGCGCGGACTCGATCTGGCGCGCTATTTTCCCGCCATCGAAGCGATCAGTTACGCTGAATTTGTCCCTGGCGAGCAGCGCCCGGCGTTCGAACAGCGCATGCGCGCCGAACTGGCGGGCGCCACACCGTTCCAGATCCGCCCGCCCGGTCGGCGCGACGAGTACAGCGTGCTTACTTTCATCGAACCTCAAAGTCCCAGCAACCTGGCCGGGATTGGCTTTGACCTGGAAGCGAACCCGCTGCAGCACGCCAACCAGGTGGCCCTGCGCGACGGTGGCCAACTGATTTCCTCGGGCATGCCGATTGCCGCCATGCGCGGGCGCGGCCTCGGCATGCGCCTGCCCATCTACCTGCCCAATGCGCCCACCAGCACCACCGAACAGCGGCGCGCCGCGTTCGTCGGTTCGGTCGGCATCGCGTTTTCCATAGACCGCCTGATGCTGGGGGTGATCGATGAAATGCCGATCAAGAATGTGCGCCTGACCCTGGTCGACAATGCGGTCGGCATCGACAACAAGCGCGGTCGCGTGCTGTTCGACACGTCCGAAAAACCAGCGCCGACAGCGGCTGGCTTGCTGCCCGGTGAGCGCTTTAGCAAGACGCTGCCAATCGACTTTAACGGTCGCCAGTGGGATGCCACCTTCAGTGTCGCCGGCAGCGACCTGTACACCGGCTTTGAAGCCTTCCTGCCCTGGTTGGCCATGCTCGGTGGCTTCATCAGTTCCATGCTGCTGTACGCCCTGTTCCACGCGCTGACTTCCTCGCGCCGGCGCGCCATCAAGATGGCCAAGGGCATGACGCGCGAACTGCGCGAAAGCCAGACCAAGCTGCAGCAGTCGCACCAGAACTTGCGCCGCCTGGCCGCCCACGCCGACCAGATCAAGGAAGGCGAACGCAAACGCATCGCGCGTGAAATCCACGATGACCTGGGCCAGAATCTGCTGGCGCTGCGCATAGAAGCGGACATGCTGGCCAACCGCACCAGCGAGCGCCATCCGCGCCTGCATGCGCGCGCGCGCTCCACCTTGTTTCAGATCGACGCCACCATCAAGAGTGTGCGTCAGATCATCAACGACCTGCGCCCGAACGTGCTGGACCTGGGGCTGTCTGCGGCAGTCGAATGGCAGATCGCCGAATTCAAACGCCGCACCGGCATTGCGTGTGAATTGATTGACGAGCCCAAGGAAGTGGTACTGGACGACCATGCGGCCACGGCATTCTTCCGCATTCTGCAAGAGTCCCTCAGCAATATTTTGCGCCATGCGCATGCCACCAGCGTGCGCGTGGAATTGAAGTGCTCAGGCCATTTGCTGACCATGACGGTGAGCGACAACGGCATCGGCCTGGGCGCGCATGAACGCGGCAAGGTGGGCTCGTTCGGCTTGGTTGGCATTGAAGAGCGCATCAGCATTTTGGAAGGCGCGTTTTCCATCAGCAGCATTGACGGCGAAGGCACGACAGTGTGCGTGTCGGTACCGCTGCACGCTGAACGTCCGCGCGCCAATGTGCACGTCGCAGCGCGCGAGGCGGCTCCAGTGTTTGTCTGAACCGCTGTCGCATTGTCCTAAACAGACCCGACGAAAACGCCCGGCGCAGCTGAAGTTGCGTCCGATATGCACTAGGAATAAACCATTTTATTTGTTGAGTTAAGTCAAGCGGGCTAAGACCTGCCGGCGCACCATCCTCATCTAGCAAGGAAAGCCATGAATCTCGGCACTATTTTCCGGCTAGACAAAGAAAGGAGGACGCCAGGCCGTGCAGCAGCAAAAGCACCACAACAGGGATGCAGTAACCACAACCACACTCTTCTACAGAGGCACATCATGAACACGCAAAACGTAATGAAAGCGATCGCCGCACTCGATCTGGAACCCGTCAAGACCAAGCTGATGCATGTCGCGTCGGGGGAAGGCTGGAGCCGCGCGCAAGTCAACGCCATCGATATCGAGTACCGCCGCTTTTTGTACCTGATGCACGCCTTTCCCAACGACGAGGCGGCGCCCAGCGTAGCGGTTGACACCTTCTGGCACTACCACATCCTGGACACGGCGAAATATGCGCGCGACTGCGAGGCGACCTTCGGCTATTTCCTGCACCACTATCCGTACCTGGGCCTGGAAGGCGAAGACGGTGCGCAGGCGCACGAGCGCGGCGGCGAGCGCATGCGCGAGCTGTACGAGCAAACCTTTGGCGAGCCTTACGGTGCGGCGCAAAACGATGTGCAGGCAGCGTTCTGCATGCTGCGCCCAGGCCAGCAAGCCGGCGCGTTTTGCATGGTGCGGCCGGGCGAAGCGGCTGGCGCGACCGAGGCGGCGTTTTGCATGGTACGGCCAGGCCAGGTCGACCAGGCGATCCGGCCAACGACCATCGGCCCTGGTGTGCGCGCAGCCTTCTGCATGCTGCGCCCCGGCCACAAACCGCAGGCTGCCAATGACGCCGCGTTCTGCATGGTGCGCACCGAGAGCAACCATGAGCTCACCTCGACCACGGCGTTTTGCATGTGCAGGCCAGGCCAGCCGCAGGCCGCGCAGCAGGAAGTCAATCAGGCCGCCTGAGCGCAGCCCAGACGTACAAAGACCCGGCAGGCTGTGCGCCGTGCCGGGTCTTTCAGGGCAGGTCAGGCCTGCCCTTTTGTTCAGACCGCCAGCGGCGCGATTTCCACGCCCATCAAGCCTTTCAACTCCCGAATACTGAATTCGCTCACCTCGTGCATGCGCAGGAGAATGGTGGCGCCAATCGGCAAGGTCCGGTGACGGATCTTGCTGATCACCGGCGGGGCCACTTCCAGGGCACGCGACAGGGCAGCGTCATTTTTCAGGTTCAAACGTTCGATGATTGCGTCGAGCACCTTGTTTGGATCGTAGGTAGGCTCTTCAGGGATATGGCGTGTCGTCATGGTCTCAATTCTTTCAAAAGTTCACACTCCGTGGCTTATTCGCCCCAGCGCACTGTTAAGCAGCATAAAACGCGGTCACACGTGGTATTGACTTACATAATGTGGCGGCTACCCAATCAACGATATCATACACGCAAAAGTTGACATTTGGGTAAGCTGTGACATTTTCACACGAATGAGCTTGTCTTTCAAATACTTTTTTCAGGTGTGGCGCAGGGTATACAGAGGAGAACGCAGGGAAGCGAGCAGCCAGTCGCTGCTGATCTCGGTAGCCAGGCGGCTATAAGATGTGGGAATTAGATAGAATTGGAGTAACCAGTGCTCGGCCTCGGCATCCTGCAGTCGCCAACCGAGCTGGCGCCGGATTTCTTCGGGTGACGGGGGCGGATGGCGAGCGGCCTCGCGCGCGGCCATGTAGGCGCGGACCTGTTCCTTGGTGGGATGAATGACACGGTGAGGCATAGCGGGCTCTAGCACGGGGAGCGTTGACAGAGACGATAAAGCTCACGATACGGGCCAGCGGGCGGGCCGCGTTTGCGCTGGCGCAAACGGGCGCCGCCTGGCACACCAGGCCGGATTATTTCTTCTGGCTAGCCAGAAACAGGGTCTTGGCGTCCTGATGGGCGCGATCCACCGTGCGCAGGGCTTCCTGCTCGTCATGGATGACAAAGAACTCGGCATCCTGGGCCTTGACCACCAGTTTGATCGCCGCAGCGTCGCTCAGATTGTATTTTTCCGTGATCAGGGTAGTTACTTCATCGAGGTATTCTTCGTACGTCATGGCATGGCTCGCAG
>JBJMVX010000243.1:0-6705 GCA_045810445.1 Massilia sp. | reverse complement strand
GGATTCCGGGCGCCATCTGCGCACTAATCGGAAAACGCGTAAGATGAAAACAAATGTAAATGCCCTGATATTTACGTAATGCATCAACATTGAAAGCATTAGAATAAGCGTATGGCAACCAAGCAAGACACAGAACAATTGCTGGAGCGGCAGACGGTCAAACCGCCGCCGCTATACCAGGTAGCTTTGCTCAATGATGACTACACGCCGATGGAGTTCGTGGTGGCCGTGATCCAGGAATATTTCAACAAGGATCGCGAGACGGCAACGCAGATCATGCTGGCCGTCCACCGCCACGGCAAGGGTGTGTGTGGCGTGTTTTCCAAAGATATAGCGTGTACCAAAGTCGAGTTTGTATTAACGCATGCACGCAAGGCAGGACATCCCCTGCAGTGTGTAATGGAGGAAGTATGATTGCGCAGGAACTGGAAGTCTCCCTACACATGGCCTTTGTCGAAGCCCGGCAAGCACGGCATGAATTCATCACGGTCGAGCATCTGCTGCTGGCGCTGTTGGACAACCCATCGGCCGCAGAAGTGCTGCGCGCCTGTGCTGTCAACATCGAAGACCTGCGCAAAACGCTGACCAATTTTATTGGCGACAACACGCCCACGGTGCCTGGCACCGGCGAAGTCGACACCCAGCCCACGCTCGGTTTCCAGCGCGTCATTCAGCGCGCCATCATGCACGTGCAGTCCGCGTCCAATGGCAAGAAGGAAGTGACCGGCGCCAACGTGCTGGTGGCCATCTTCGGCGAAAAAGATTCGCACGCTGTCTACTACCTGCACCAGCAGGGCGTGACGCGCCTGGACGTGGTCAACTTCATTTCCCACGGCGTGCGCAAGGACCAGCAGGTCGACACCCAGAAAACTTCGGAAGGCGTGGAAGAAGCCCAGGCCGAAGGCCAGACCAAGGAAAGCCCGCTCGACCAGTTCACGCAAAACCTGAACAAGGCTGCCTCCGAAGGCAAGATCGATCCGCTCATCGGACGCGAGGACGAAGTCGACCGCGTCATCCAGATCCTGTGCCGTCGCCGCAAGAACAATCCGCTGCTCGTCGGTGAAGCCGGCGTTGGCAAGACCGCCATCGCAGAAGGCCTGGCCTGGCGCATCACCCAGGAAGACGTGCCTGAAATCCTGCAAAACGCCATCGTCTACTCGCTGGACATGGGCGCGCTGCTGGCTGGCACTAAATACCGTGGCGACTTCGAGCAACGCCTGAAAGCGGTCCTCAAGCAATTGAAGGAAACCCCGCACGGCATCTTGTTCATCGATGAAATCCACACCATCATCGGCGCCGGTTCGGCCTCGGGCGGCACGCTCGACGCGTCCAACCTGCTCAAGCCTGCGCTCGCCAATGGCCAGCTCAAATGCATCGGCGCGACCACGTACACCGAGTTCCGCGGCGTGTTCGAAAAAGACCATGCCCTGTCGCGCCGCTTCCAGAAAGTGGACGTGAACGAGCCGACCGTGGAGCAGACCGTGCAGATCCTGCGTGGCCTCAAATCGCGCTTCGAAGAACACCATGGCGTCAAGTACTCGGCCTCGGCCCTGTCGACGGCTGCCGAACTGGCGGCGCGCTTCATCAACGACCGTCACCTGCCGGACAAGGCCATTGACGTGATCGACGAAGCCGGTGCTGCCCAGCGCATTTTGCCCAAGTCGAAGCAAAAGAAAACCATCGGCAAGGCCGAGATCGAGGACATCATTGCCAAGATCGCGCGCATCCCGCCGCAAACGGTCAACCAGGACGATCGCAGCAAGCTGCAAACGATCGACCGCGACCTGCGCAACGTCGTGTTCGGCCAGGAGCCGGCCATCGATGCGCTGTCCTCGGCCATCAAGATGGCGCGTGCCGGCCTGGGCAAGACCGACAAACCGATCGGCTCCTTCCTGTTCTCCGGTCCTACCGGCGTGGGCAAGACCGAAGTGGCCAAGCAGCTCGCCTTCATCCTGGGCATCGAGCTGATCCGCTTCGACATGTCCGAATACATGGAGCGCCATGCGGTCAGCCGCCTGATCGGTGCGCCGCCAGGCTATGTGGGATTCGACCAGGGTGGCTTGCTGACCGAAGCGATCACCAAGAAGCCGCATGCGGTGCTGCTGCTCGATGAAATTGAAAAAGCCCATCCGGACATTTTCAACATCCTGCTGCAGGTGATGGACCATGGCACGCTGACTGACAACAACGGCCGCAAGGCGGATTTCCGCAACGTGATCATCATAATGACCACCAATGCGGGTGCCGAAAGCCTGGGCAAGCGGTCGATGGGTTTCACCGACTCGAAAGCCCAGGGCGACGAGCTGGCCGACATCAAGCGCATGTTCACGCCGGAGTTCCGCAACCGTATCGACGCCATCATCAGCTTCCGTGCGCTGGACGAGGAAATCATCCTGCGCGTGGTCGACAAGTTCCTCATGCAGCTGGAAGAGCAGTTGCACGAGAAAAAAGTCGAGGCCATCTTCACCGAGCCGCTGCGCAAGTTCCTGGCGCGCAAAGGTTTCGATCCGCTGATGGGGGCGCGGCCGATGTCGCGCCTGATCCAGGACTTGATCCGCAAGGCGCTGGCCGACGAGCTGCTGTTTGGTCGCCTGGTCAGTGGAGGACGTGTCACGGTGGACATGGACGACAAGGACAATGTGCTGCTCGAGTTCCCCGAGTCCGACGCCTCGCCGCCAACTGCCACGCCAGAGACGGTCGAGATCGAATAAGCAGCGGCATCCCGAAAGCCCGCTACCCAGCGGGCTTTTTTTCGCCTGCGCCGACCAATTTGCCAAGCATCGTCCTCGCGAAAGCGGGGACCCAAACCCAGGCAAGCGTCGTCCTGACGCAAGCGGGAACCCAAACCCAAGCAATCGTCGTCCTCGGCAAGCGGGGACCCAAACCCAAGCAAGCGTCGTCCGCGCGAAAGCAGGGACAACGGCAAGCGGTCGTGCGCCAACGCATGCGTTGGCCCCATACGGCGCTCGAGTCAGCGTGGATCCCCGCATGCGCGAGGACGACGGGGTAACTGCCAGTTCATTGCCGGTGTTGCTCACACTAAAACACCCCCATCCTCGCGAAAAGCGGGGACCGAAGCTCAAGCAAGCGTCGAAAGCGGGGACCCAAACCCAAGCAAGCGTCGTCCTGCGAAACGGGAAAGCGGGGACCTATTCTGCGCTCGAGTCAGCGTGGATCCCCGCATGCGCGCGGACGACGGGGTAACTGCTAGTTCATTGCCTGTGTTGCTCATACTAAAACACCCGCATCCTCGCGAAGCCAAGCGGGAACCCAAACCCAAGCAAGCGTCGTCCTCGCGCAAGCGGGGACCCAAACCCCAGCAAGCCCGGCATGAATCCCCGCCCCGACGCGATACCACCACTTAAAACCGGAAATTCGGCAATCCGCGCTGCACTTTCCTGTCGATTTTTGCCACCACCCTCGCTGCGTCCACCTTCCCCCGCAAATAATCTGCATTCCCTCGACAAGTTTTTTTGATATGTATCAAACAAGCTGCGGACTATTGAACGTTTAATGGATTCATGGCAGACCCGTCATTCGGCGGCATCGCTGAACTGGACGGGGTGAGCATGGGGCGCGTCGCGGCATTTTCCTGTACTTTGCAAGCCGGAATGGGCTTCTATCGCGTGCGCAAGGCATGTGCGCGCGGCGAGTTTGCCACCATCGCGCAGGCGCTTGCGCAATGGCGAGCCGACAAGTCGACCCTTGCGCCACCGCATAGTGCCGTGATCGACATCGCCGACAGCAGCGTCTATCTGGAGTCGCTGCAGCTGGAGTTGGGCGCCGGCGAACATCTGCTTCTGCGCAGCGCCAGTTTGGCGCGGCCCTCCATCCATTTGCCAGCCTGCGATGAAGGCCTGCCCATCGTGCAGGTGCATGCCGGCTCTGGCAGCGGCCTGACCCTTGATGGCCTGTCCTTTGCGGGCAAGATCAAGGTGGTCAGCAGCGCCAGCGCCGACCATCCTGCCAGCCTGGCATTGAACGGCTGCACCCTCATCCCCCATACCCAGCTTGACTCGCCGGCGTGGCGCGCTCCCGCAAGCTTGCTCGTCCACGGTGCCAACCTGGAGGTGAATATCACGCGCAGCGTCCTCGGTCCCATCCAGGTCGAGGAGGGCGCTCAGCCCGGCGTCAAGGTGAGGCTGCGCCTGTCCGAGAGCATTGTCGACGGCGGCCATGCGTCGGCGCTGGCCATCAGCAACCAGCGCCAAGGCGTCGCCGCCGTAAATTTGTCGCTTGAGCGCGGCACCGTCATTGGCGTTACCCAAGTGAGCGCCATCGGGCAGGTGAACGGCGCGAGTTTTCTGGGACCGCTCCTGGTGGCCCTGCGCCACAGCGGCAAAGTCAATGCGTGCTACCTCGCGCCTGGCTCGCGCACGCCCTGCGTTGAACATCGCGTGCACGAGCGGCCGCAGTACATCAGCCTATGCTACGGCATGCCAGGTTACGGGCAGGTGGCCGCGCGGACCACGTGTGGCTGTGCTGACGGCGACCAGGCGCTCAAGCAATGGTGGCGCAGCCTGATGCCACGCCGGGCGAGCACCGCCATTGGATAGGTAGCTGCGCTAGCTGAGGGTGAGCGCGTGGACTGCACCGGTCGCGCAGTCGACGTCCAGCAGTCGTCCGCTGCGGTCGAACAGCAGCAGGTGATCATCGTTGGCGCTGGCTGCCGGGCCATTGGCATCATCAAGCATCAATTGTGCGACCACCTTGCTGCCGGACGAGTTCAACACCAGGCAGCGATAGTGTTCGTCATTGTCGTAGGTGTGCAGCAGCACCCAATCGTCCCTCGCCTCGGCGTGCGTGACATGCTCATAACTGCCCAGCGCGGTAGTGAAACTGGTACCTGCAACCCGGGTGAACGTCGCTGTCTTGCTGTCGGGCCCCTGTTCGCCAAGCGACAGCTGCAGCGGGGCTGGAAAGCCTGGCTGTGCCAACACGCCGGTATGTAGCGGCAGTGCGGCTACCAGGTCGCGCTGCATCATGCGCCTGCCCGGCAAGGCATAGCGCCATTGGTGCAGCTGATCGTCTTTTTTCATCAGGATGACTTGATAGTGATCGTTCTCCTGGAACCCTATCACGGTCCCTGGCAGTTCGGCCACCTGCCAGATCACGCTCAGGCCCTCCTTGGTGGTGTCGATGGCGACCACCCGGTTGTCGATCACGGCATTCCACACCGCGCCATCGAAGCGGTCGGACCATGCATCGAAGGCGTGCGACAACCAGTCGCTGACCTTGCAGCTGGTCAGGTCAATGCGGCTCACACGCACGACGGCGCCGCGTCGCGCCAGTGCCAGCGCACGCTCGCCATTTTGCGACAGCACCAGATGGTAGGCCGGCAAAGGAAAGTGCACGACGATTTTGCCCTGCGCTGTCACGCGCGTGACGCCACGCTCGCCCAACGCCAGCAGGTAGTGACCATCAGGCAGGCGACGCGCGTCGTGGATCGGCAGCAGGCCAGCCTGGCTCCCGTGTGCCTGCAATGGACTTTGCAGGGCAGATAACGGTCTGCCTGCTGCCGCGTGATCGACGGAGATGTTTGGAAGATCGGCCTTCAGCAATCCCGGGCCGACCAGTTCGACCAGTTTGTTAAGCTCACGCTTGGCAAGCTGGTTGTGGCCACTGATGCGCTCGGCCAGCACGTATGGCAGCGCGGCGCCAGCGAGCCGGCGCGTCGCGCTTGAATGCTGTTCGATGGCGATCAGTTCCCTGGCCAGCGTAGCGCGCAGCAGCACGCCTTCGTCGCCGTCGGCTGCCAGCAAAGCGCCAATCGCGGCGGCGCTGTCAGCCAGGCTTTCGGGCAGCAGCGACAGTTTGCGCACCAGCGCACGCGCGCCCAGCGTGCGCCCCGTACGTTCGGCTTCCAGCAACCATTCGAGGGCGCCGGCGCGCATCGCCTCCAGTGGCCACAGGGCTTCCGCCGCTTCGATCAGGTCACCCCGTTCGGCCAGATAGGTAGCCCACATCATGCGCAGCGCAGGCGCCGCGGCATGTTGGGTGCGTTCCAGTTCGCGCACCGTATCGGCATAGCTTCGGTGCAGACGGGCGATGCGCAGTGCGCGCTCGGTGTCGCCCGCCAGCAGCCACAGTCGGATGCGCAGCTGGGGCGTCAGCGCCAGCGTCTCGGCCAGTTGCGCGGCCTGTTCATGGCGTTTGTGACGTTCCAGGAAATCGCAGGCCTCGGCGCCGCAATGGAGCAGTTCGGCCAGCACAAACGTGGCTTCATCGATGCGGCCTTCGCGCTCTAGCCGCTGGAACAATTTGCGGTAAGACTGGCGCAGGTAGTTCTGCGTCTCACCGTCCAGACCAATGGTCGACACCGTGCCGCCCTGGGGTGTAATGTCCAGGGTACTGCGTGCCTGCAGATTGCCCAGTGCCTGGCGCTCCGAGCCCGGAATACCGTCAATCGGAATCGCGTGGCGCAGCGCTTCGGCCACGTCGCCCCGCTCGAACATGTCGATCATGTTGCGCAGGTAGTTAGCTTGCTGCCACCCCATCACTTTGGCCAGTCCCGATGCGTTGGAGAGTGAGGCGGCCAAGGCATACAGGCGCATCTTCCATGCCGGCAGCGGCGCCGGCGGGGCAGTTCCGCTTGTGCCTGCGCCGCCAGTCCCTGCACCCGTTCCACTACCGGCGCCATCACCGGCGCCTCGTCCGCCACCGCCCTCCAATCCCTTGAGCAGTTTTTGCAGGAGCATGGCAAGC
>JBJMVX010000242.1:0-13414 GCA_045810445.1 Massilia sp. | reverse complement strand
GCCCTTGTTCATGTACCAGGCGCCGCTGGCAACGGCAGCCGCAATGGCCACCACGATGACGATATTTTTATTCTTCATAAATAGTGCGTGCCTGTGCGGCCAGTCTCGGTAAGAAGTCTCGGTTATTTAGCGGCGTAATACTCGGGAAGGACCATGGTCACTTCGAGGCCGCCGTCGGGATGGTTGGCCAGCGCGATGCTGCCCCCGTGTTGTTCTGCGATGTTGCGGGCAATCGTCAGCCCCAGTCCCGTGCCGCCCGATTCGCGCGAGCGCGAGGTTTCAATCCGGTAGAAGGGATCGAACACGCGCGCCATCTCGCCCGGCGCGATGCCAGGACCGTTGTCGCGGATGCGGATGCGCGCGGCGCCGGAGACGCTCTCCACGCTCACGAGCGCCTGCTGGCCGTACTTGACGGCGTTGTCGATCAAATTCACCAGGCAGCGCCGCAAGGCCATGGGACGGCCCATCAGCGCGCGTCCCGTGTGGCCCTTGATTTCCACCTGCTGGCCCGCGTCGGTGGCATCGCAGCACACGCTGCCCAGCAGGGAATCGAGGTCCAGGGCCTGCATGTTTTCCGTGGTATCCATCGAGCGCGCCAGGTCCAGGCCTTCGCGCACCATTTCCTGCATGGCTGACAGATCACCGACCAGGCGTTGCTGCAGTTCGGCGTCGCCCACTTTTTCCAGACGCAGACGCATGCGCGTCAATGGCGTTTGCAAATCATGGGTGATGGCCGCCAGCATCTGGGTTCGCTGGAAAATGTACTGGCGTATGCGCGCCTGCATGGCGTTGAAGGCGGCACTGGCCTGCACGATTTCGCTGGCGCCAGCGAGCTGCAAGGGCGGGTGGTTGATGTCGTTGCCCAGGTCCTTGGCCGCCTGCGCCAGTTGCTTGAGCGGGCGCGTTGTCATGCGCGCCACCAGGTAGGCCAGCACCGCAATGATCACCAGGAACAGCGAGATGATCATGCGGTAGTCCGACAGGCCCGAAAGCACGGAAGTCGGTGGCGGGAAGACCTGAAGGCGCAAATTGGTGCCGTCGCGCAGACGCACGTTCACGCTCTCGCACACGCCTGTCCATTTTTTCAGAGTGTGGCCAAACACGCTGTTTTCCAGGCGCGGCACATCGCAGGGCGCCGGTCGCACGGCGATGGTTTCGAGCTGATAGTCCTTGCCAATGCGCGCGCCCAGCGCCGCCGTGAAGGGCGATGGCGCGGCGGCCACCGGCAGCTTCTGGCCGATTTCCTCGAGCCGGATACCAGGTCGGTTGGCAGTGCGCAGGTAACTGGCGCGGGCCGATGCAGGCACCACTTCGGCAGAAAAGATCAATTGTTCGGAGCGGTCCAGCGCGAACACGTCGCGGTATTCCTGCATGATCTGGTACTGCTGCTTCTCCACCATCAATTGCGCGAGGATGAAGGAGAACACGGTCCCGAGCAGCAGCGTGAGAAACACCCGCCCCGTCATCGAACTGAAGAAAGCCTTCACGCGGCTGGCTCCACGGTGACCTGGCCGGCCAGCACATAGCCGCCGTTGCGCACCGTCTTGATGATCTGCGGCAGACGCGCGTCTTCGCCGAGCTTCTGGCGCAGGCGGCTGATCTGGATGTCGACCGAGCGGTCAAAGGGATCGGCGTCGCGTCCCTGCGTCAGGTTGAGCAGCTGGTCGCGATTGAGAACGCGGTTGGGGTGCTCCAAAAACACCCGCAGCAATCGGAATTCGGCGCCCGAGAGCATGATCACCAGGCCATCGGGGTTGAGCAGGTGGCGCGCCGTCAGGTCCAGCGTCCAGCCGGCAAAGCGCATGTGCTGGGCATTGTCGGACGGGGTATTCGATGGCATCGCGTGGCTGCGGCGCAGCACGCTGCGGATGCGCGCGAGCAGCTCGCGCGGCTCGAAGGGCTTGGGCAGATAATCGTCGGCGCCCATCTCCAGCCCCAGGATGCGGTCCAGCGGTTCGTTGCGGGCGGTCAGCATGATGACAGGCAGGGTCGAACTGGCGCGCAGCTTGCGGCACAGGGTCAGGCCATCGTCGCCCGGCAGGTTCAGGTCCAGCACGATGAGCTCGGGACGGGCTTCGTCAAGCGCCTTCCACATGCTGGTACCGTCGGCCGCGACCAGCGCCCGATAGCCGTTCGCTTCCAGGTAATCGGCCAGCAGGGAGCGGATATCGCGGTCGTCGTCGACGATCAGAATGGTAGAAGGTGTATCCATACCCGTAATTATGTCTACTTAGCGGGGGGATGAATAGCGTATTTGTATCGGCATGTATATACGTGCACAGGCGAAACATATTGATACAAACTGATTGCCAGGAGAAACGCAGCGTATACACGGCCCGCGCAAGATGGCCTTGTCGTACCTCCACATCACCTGAAAGGAAATACCATGAACACCATCAATACCATCGGCAAACGTATCCTGATTGGTATGACTGTCCTCGGCCTGTCAGCCACCAGCTTTGCCGTTCAGGCCCAGGACAGCCAGGGCGAGCGCGGTCAAGGACAGGCCCGCTGGGCCGAGCGCGCCGCAATGCATCAGCAACGGCTGCATGACACGCTCAAGCTGACGGCCTCCCAGGAAGGCGCCTGGGCCAATTACGTCGCGGCCATGAAACCTGCCGAGCGCACGCATCAGGGCCAGCGCGGCGCCTGGAAAACCATGTCCGCGCCCCAGCGCATGGAGCAGCGCATCACCATGGGCAAGGCTCACCTGGCGGCCATGGAAACCCGCCTGGCGGCGCTGAACAGCTTCTACAGCGTGCTGACACCGGCGCAAAAGAGCAGCTTTGATGCGGCCAGCATGGGTCATGGACGGCATGGCCACCATCAGCGTGGCGGCCATGAAGGCCAGCATCCGGTAAGCTGAACCAAGCGGAGCGGGACCGGCGCCGGTCCCGCCCTGCTGTTCAGTTGCATGTATGCACAGTATTTGTAATGAAACGCAACAAAAACCGGATTACACTGGTATGCAATTGGCAGTGGGTGTATGCTAAAAGCCATCTATCTACTGGGCAACACATTGCAATTTCGGGGAATGGTATGTTGAAGCATATTTATGACAAGACGGACAAGGGGCGCGAGGAAATCGCGACCCGCAAATATCACGTGCCGGCCAAACTCAGGGCCCTGCTGGTGATGATCGACGGTCATCGCCCGATTGAAGTACTGATGAAAAGTTTCGGTCCGCTGGGCTTGAGCCCGGAAAACGTGACCGAGCTGCTCAACGAGGATTATGTGGTCCTGATCGACGATGGCGAACCGGAACCGGTGCCCGAATCGACGGCGGCGCACAAGCCCGTCATGACGGCGCGTGCACGCATGATTGCACGGCGCGAAGCGAGCGCCCGCCTGCACCATGAACACGAAGACGAGCTGGCGCATGCAGGCGAAGGACCGGCGACGGAACATCCGGTCGCTGTTGCGGCAGCCGGGCAGACGGAGGCCGAGCGGCATCTGGCCTTGCAGGAGTTCTACACCCAGACCATCAAAAGCACGCTGGGATTGCGCGGCATGATGCTGCAGCTGAAGGTGGAAAAATGCGCCGGCATCGAAGACTTCCGCCAACTGCGCGACGTCTACCTCGAAGCGGTATTGAAGGCCAAGGGACGTGAAATGGCGCTGAGCCTCAGTGGCCGTCTCGATCAACTGCTGGGCCTGGCAAACGATACCCACGCTTAGTCGAACGCGCGGGAATCGCCCGCCAAATCCTGCTTGTCGCTCGGGGTCAGCCCTCTATTTTTTGAATTCTTTCAGAAAAATGGAGGTCTGACCCCGACGTTTTTGCGCCCCAAAAGCACACTGTCCTTGCGAAAGCGAGGATCCATATGCTGCCAGCCCAGCATGGATCCTCGCTTTCGCAAGGACAGTGGTGCGGCGCTGGAGGGGCTCAGTTTAGTTTGAGCAGCGAGGCGCTGAATTTGTCCGGGTCCTGATAGCCAATCACGCGGCTGTCGGCAATTTCAGCCCCTTGTTTGTCGAACAGGATGATGCCCGGCGGGCCAAACAGTTTGAAACGCTTGAGCATGGCCTTGTCGTCGGCATCATTGGCCGTCACGTCCACTTGCAGCAACACCGTGTTGGCCAGTTGCGATTTGACGCGGGTATCGATGAAGGTGAGCTTTTCCATTTCCTTGCATGAGACGCACCAGTCGGCGTAGAAGTCGAGCATGGCGGTCTTGCCGCCCGTGGCTGCCAGTGCAGCATCAAGCTGGGCCACCGTCTTGATGCGGGTGAAGGCCAGGCCGTGGGCTTGCTGGCCAACCCCAAGCTGGGCCAGCGGCGCCAGCGGGTCGCGCCCACCGGTGGCCACGCCTGTCAGCTCGACGGCCCCCAGCAGAGCAAACACGGCGCCCAGCGCCATCGGCAGCCAGTGGCGCGGGCCGCGCAGCAGGTAGAAGGCGTAGCCCAGGAACAGCAGGCTCCACGCGAGCATCTGCACCAGGGCAGGCAGCACGGGCGAGACCAGCCAGATCGCCAGCGCCAGCATCACCACCCCAAAAAAGCGTTTGACCGCATTCATCCAGGCGCCCGTCCTGGGCAACCAGCCGGCCGACACGCCCACCAGCAAGAGCGGGACGCACATGCCCATGGCCAGCGAAAACAGGGCGACGCCACCAACGAGCACGTTGCGGGTCTGGCCGATATAGAGCAGCGCGCCAGCCAGGGGCGCTGCGACACAGGGGCCGACGATGAGCGCCGAGATGGCGCCCATGCCGAACACACCAGCGAGCTTGCCGGCACGCTGGCGTCCGGACGCGCCGGCCAAGCGTGTTTGCAGGCTGGCTGGCAATTGCAGTTCATACACGCCGAACATGGACAAGGACATGCCCACGATCAGGACACCGAAGGCACCGAGCACCCAGGCGTTCTGCAGCGATGCCGCCAAGCCTTCGCCAGCGAGCCCGGCTGCCACGCCCAGGGCCGTGTAGACCAGCGCCATGCCGAGCGAATACGCCACCGCCAAGGCGAAGCCGCGCGCGCGACTGGCCTGCGGTCCCTCACCCACGATGATGGACGCCAGGATGGGCACCATGGGCAGCACGCAGGGCGTGAACGAAAGTCCCAGGCCCAGCAGAAAGAACGCGGGAATGATCAGCAGCAGCTTGCCGCCACCCAGCACCGCGCTAAAACCGCCGGCGTCGCTAGGCGCCTTGGCGCCAGCCAGGCTGGAGACCGGCGTCGCCGTCGCGCCCTCGCCCAGTGCACCGACAAGCTTGGCAGTGGAATCCTGAGGCGCATAGCACAGGCCGGCATCGGCGCAGCCCTGGCCGCTGGAGGTCAGGGTGAACATGCCGCTGGCGCGTACGGGAATAAGAATGGTGACGCTGTGGCGATAGGTTTCCACCTTCTTCTGGAAGGTTTCATCGAACTTGACCTTGCCTGGCGGGATCTGGGGCGCGCCCAGGGTCGCGCCCACGGCGCTGAACTGGAAGCGCTCGCGGTACATATAGTAGCCGTCCGCAATATCGTAGGTGACGGCAATGGTTTGCGGGTCGCGCATGCTGGCCGAGAACTTGAACGCCACCTCAGGGTCCAGGTAGTCGTCGGCGCGCGCAGCGGTGCTGCCGAGCAGCATGGTGCAGGCCAAGAGCAGCCACGCAAAGGCGGCCTTGAGGGTAGAACGGTGCATGACTTCCTTTCGCGGGGCGACGCGAGCATAGTACACCGGCCCCGGCGTTTTTGCCGACGGCCAATCATTACGGCTCAGAATGCAAAACGCCCGATGCAAGCACCGGGCGTTTTTTCAAGCAGACTGGCTAATTACTCAGCAGTTGGAGCGGCATCGACGTCGCTGACGTCAGGACGGTCCATCAGTTCGACGTAGCACATTGGTGCATTGTCGCCGACGCGGAAACCCATTTTCAGGATGCGCAGGTAGCCGCCGTTACGGTTGGCGTAGCGTGGGCCCAGTTCAGCGAACAGCTTCAAGACCATTTCCCGGTCGCGCAGGCGGGAAAATGCCAGGCGCTTGTTGGCCAGGGTGTCGGTTTTGCCCATGGTCAGGATCGGCTCGATCACGCGGCGCAGTTCCTTGGCTTTTGGGACGGTGGTTTTGATGGCTTCATGACGCAGCAGGGAAACGGTCATGTTGCGCAGCATAGCCAGGCGGTGGGACGAAGTACGATTCAGCTTGCGAAGGCCGTGACGGTGACGCATGGTAATTCCTTTCGAGTTGTTTAATTCCAGCTCTTCGATCGTCCATACAAAAATGCATGGTACGCGGGCCGGTTAGTATAAAAATGAATAGCCGGAACACCTTTGTTCCGTCCGGTTGTACAACATGGGGCCCCGCTTTCGCGAGGCCGACGCTTGCGCGTCGCTTTTACTACCCAAACAGGATTTGGCTTTGCCAGTCCTGTTTGGCTAGCCCCACCCGAAAGTAGGTGTGCACTTTCGGGTGATTCTTTTTACTTCTCGAGGCCGGCAGGTGGCCAGTTCTCGAGCTTCATACCCAAGGTCAAGCCGCGCGAAGCGAGCACTTCCTTGATTTCGTTCAGGGACTTGCGGCCCAGGTTTGGCGTCTTGAGCAGTTCGTTTTCCGAACGCTGGATCAGGTCGCCGATGTAGTAAATGTTTTCTGCTTTGAGGCAGTTGGCCGAACGCACGGTCAGTTCCAGGTCGTCGACTGGACGCAAGAGGATAGGATCGACCAGCGGAGCACGCGATGGTGCTTCGGCAGCCGCTTCCGTGCCTTCCAGGGCAGCGAACACGTTCAGTTGATCAACCAGAACGCGGGCCGACTGGCGGATCGCTTCTTCTGGCGTGATCACGCCATTCGTTTCAATATTGATGACCAGCTTGTCCAGGTCGGTACGCTGTTCGACGCGCGCCGATTCAACGAAGTAGGACACGCGGCGCACAGGCGAGAACGACGCGTCCAGGATGATGCGGCCGATGGTCTTGTTGGTGTCTTCCGACAGACGACGCACATTGCCTGGTACATAACCACGGCCTTTTTCGACCTTGATCTGCATGTCCAGCTTGCCACCAGCGGTCAGGTGGGCAATCACGTGGTCAGGATTGATCAGTTCAACATCATGCGGCAGGTCGATGTCCGATGCCAGGATGGCGCCTTCGCCTTCCTTCTTCAGGGTCAGCGTGACTGCGTCACGGTTGTGCACTTTGAAGACCACGCCCTTCAGGTTCAACAGCAGGTCAACCACGTCTTCCTGAACGCCATCGAGCGAGGAATATTCGTGGACGACGCCGGCGATCGTCACTTCGGTAGGCGCGTAGCCAACCATGGACGAGAGCAGCACGCGGCGCAGCGCGTTACCGAGGGTGTGACCATAACCACGTTCGAACGGCTCCATCACGACTTTGGCGTGACCGGCACCGAGTGCTTCGACATCGATAATACGTGGCTTCAACAAACTGTTTTGCATGAAATGTCCTTTTCAATACCCTCGGCTCATTACACCGATAAGGCTGATGGAAATTAAAATTCCCGCGAGAGCGGGAGAGTGGGTTCCCGCCTGGGCGGGGACGCTGGCCCCCCGCTTTCGCGGGGGCGACTGCGTCGGGCGGGCCCGACGCAGTCGATTAACGGCTGTAGAGCTCGACGATCAGCGATTCGTTGACGTCGTTGGCGATTTCGTTGCGCTCTGGGAAGCTACGGAAGGTACCTTCCATTTTCTTGGCATCGACCGACACCCAGCTAGGCATGCCAACTTGTTCCGCGAGCGACAGCGCTTCGACGATACGTACTTGTTTCTTCGATTTTTCACGCACGGCGATCACGTCACCGGTACGCACTGCGTACGAAGCGATGTTGACCACGTTACCGTTGACGGTGAACGCTTTGTGGCTGACCAGCTGGCGCGCTTCGGCGCGGGTCGAGCCAAAGCCCATGCGGTAGCAAACGTTGTCCAGGCGCGATTCCAGCAAACGCAGCAGCGCTTCGCCGGTGTTACCCTTGCGGCGTGCAGCTTCAGCGAAGTAGCGGCGGAACTGACGCTCGAGGACGCCGTACATACGCTTGACTTTTTGCTTTTCGCGCAGCTGGTTACCGTAGTCCGAGGTACGGGCACCGGATTTGACACCGTGCTGACCTGGCTTGACGTCCAGTTTGCATTTCGAATCGAGGGAGCGACGCGCGCTCTTGAGGAACAGGTCCGTACCTTCACGGCGGGACAGTTTTGCTTTAGGTCCGATATAACGTGCCACAATATTTCCTTTAAATTATGACGCCCCGGCGACATCTGAGATGCGGCAGGCGCTAGTTTGCTCCAGGTACAAGCAAACGGTGGCTAACAAGAATTCCCGGCATGCGTACATGACAGGCAAGAACAGCCGGGCAGTATACCCCGAAGGGGACTGTCCCGGCAATCTCTTTTTATCGCAAACGACAGACCGGCCCTAAGGCCAGCCGATCAACGGCGCGTATTAGATACGACGACGCTTTGGAGGACGGCAACCATTGTGCGGTACTGGGGTGACATCCTGGATTTCGGTAATCTTGATACCCAGGTTGTTCAGTGCGCGCACTGCGGATTCACGACCAGGACCTGGGCCCTTGATACGCACTTCCAGATTCTTCACGCCGCATTCGACAGCGACCTTGCCTGCTGCTTCGGCCGCAACCTGCGCTGCGAACGGGGTCGATTTACGCGAACCCTTGAAGCCAGCACCGCCGGACGTCGCCCACGACAGGGCATTGCCCTGACGATCGGTGATCGTGATGATGGTGTTGTTGAAAGAAGCGTGGACATGCGCGATGCCTTCAGCGACGTTCTTTTTAACTTTTTTGCGTACGCGTGCTGCTGCGGCGCTGCTTTGTTGCTTGGCCATAGTCGTTTCCTATTATTTCTTAAGCGATTGTGCGGCTTTGCGCGGACCCTTGCGAGTACGGGCATTGGTACGAGTACGCTGGCCACGGCAAGGCAGACCCTTGCGATGACGCATGCCGCGGTAGCAACCCAGGTCCATCAAACGCTTGATGTTCATGGACAGTTCACGGCGCAGATCGCCTTCAACCACGAACGTGCCAACTGCATCACGCAGTTTTTCCAGTTCGGAATCGTCGAGATCCTTGACCTTTTTATTGGTCGCTACACCCGTCGTTGCGCAGATTTTTTGTGCGCGTGGGCGGCCAACACCGTAGATGGCGGTCAAGCCGATGACGGTGTGCTGATGATTTGGGATATTAACCCCTGCAATACGTGCCATTCGTTATTCCTCAATAAATAACGTTAAATTAACCTTGACGCTGCTTGTGACGCGGTTCCACGCAGATTACGCGGACTACGCCTTTGCGCTTGATGATCTTGCAGTTGCGGCAGATCCGCTTGACTGATGCGAGAACTTTCATATTTGCACTCTCTTGGATTGGTTCAACTACTTAAAATTGTTTTACTTGGTCCGGAACACAATGCGGGCCCGGCTCAAATCGTAAGGCGTCAATTCCACCGTTACCTTGTCGCCGGGAAGAATGCGGATATAGTTCATCCGCATTTTACCCGAGATGTGCCCGAGCACCACGTGCCCGTTTTCCAGCTTTACTCGAAACGTTGCATTGGGCAGATTCTCAAGAATCTCGCCCTGCATTTGTATGACGTCGTCTTTTGCCATTCGGTCTGTGTACTCCTGGTTCGCGGCAACCGCCGGGGTTAGCCTTCAACTACCGCGTCGGAATTCCGCCTTTGAAATTTGCCTTGCGCAGCAGTGATTCATATTGCTGCGACATGACGTAGTTTTGTACTTGCGCCATGAAATCCATGGTGACAACCACAATGATCAACAAAGACGTGCCGCCAAAATAAAACGGTACATTGAAACGGGCCTGCAGGAACTCTGGCAACAAGCACACCAGGGTGATATACACCGCACCAGCCAGCGTCAAACGCATCAGGATCTTGTCGATGTAGCGGGCAGTCTGTTCACCTGGACGAATCCCGGGAACGAAGGCACCACTCTTCTTCAAGTTGTCCGCTGTTTCCTTGCTGTTAAACACCAGCGCCGTATAGAAGAAACAGAAAAAGACAATCGCCACTGCATACAACAGCGCATGGATAGGCTCACCAGGCCCCATCGATGCTGCCAAGTCTTTCAGGAAACCGACCACCGGGCCCGACTCCTTGCCCTTGGTTAACCAGTCCACGATCGTTGCCGGGAACAGGATGATGGACGACGCAAAAATCGGAGGAATCACGCCAGCCATGTTCAGCTTCAAAGGCAGATGGCTGGTTTGACCGCCATAGACCTTGTTACCGACCTGCTTTTTCGCGTAATTGACCAAAATCTTGCGCTGACCACGTTCCACAAACACGACGGCATAGGTCACTGCAGCGATCAGCGCCAGCACGAACAACAGTGCCAAAGGTCCTAACTGGCCCTTGCTGACCATACCGAACAGATTCTCTATACCGGCAGGCAAGCCTGCTGCGATACCCGCGAAAATGATGATCGAAATCCCGTTACCCAAACCGCGCTCGGTGATCTGCTCGCCCAACCACATCAGAAACATGGTGCCGGTCAACAAAGACACGACTGTGACGAAACGGAACATGACACCCGGATCAACCGCCAGATTCTGCGATTCCATCCCTGCTGCCATGGCCAAGGCTTGCGCCAGGGCCAGTACCACCGTCAGATACCGGGTGTACTGGGTGATCTTGCGACGGCCTGCTTCGCCCTCTTTCTTCAATGCTTCCAGCTGTGGCGAAACAATCGAGCCCAGCTGCATGATGATGGAGGCCGAAATGTAAGGCATGATTCCCAGTGCGAACACCGTGAAACGCTGCAACGAACCACCCGAGAACATGTTGAACATGCCCAGGATGCCGTTCGAGTGTTCCCTGACGAAGTCGGACAGACGGGTGGCGTCAATCCCTGGAACAGGGACGTGGGCACCAATCCGGTACACGACTAAGGCGCCAAGCAAAAACCAGAGACGGGACCACGGGAAACCGGCAGCTGCACTTTTACCAAGTTGTGAATTAGTCGCCAATTTTTGCTCCGATCAAGCTGTTTGCTTGCAACTTACGCTACCGTGCCGCCAGCTGCTTCGATTGCCGCTTTCGCGCCCGCAGTCACTTTCAAGCCTTTGAGGTTCACCGCTTTGGTGACTTCGCCGGACAGAATGACGCGTACATCGCGCGCCAGCACTTGCAGAACGCCAGCTTGCTTGAGCACCAGGATGTCGATGTCGCCAACAGGCAGGTTGTTCAGATCCGACAGGCGCACTTCTGCTTTGAACGTTGCGTTGAGCGATTTGAAACCGCGCTTCGGCAGACGACGTTGCAGAGGCATCTGACCGCCTTCGAAACCGACTTTATGGAAGCCGCCCGAACGCGATTTTTGACCCTTGTGGCCACGACCCGAGGTCTTGCCCAGGCCGGAGCCGATACCACGGCCGACGCGACGCTTGTAGTGCTTGGCGCCTTCGGCTGGTTGAATGGTGTTCAATTCCATGAATTTCTCCGTGACGTAAGCCCGCAGGCTTACGCTACAACTTTAACGAGGTACGAGACTTTGTTGATCATGCCGCGCACGGATGGGGTGTCCTGCAACTCGGAAACCGAGTTAACACGACGCAGGCCCAGGCCGCGTACGGTGGCACGGTGGTCTTGCCGCGTGCCGATCAAACCCTTGACCAATTGTACTTTGATGGTGTTTGCCATGATGTTCCTCTTAGCCCAGGATGTCTTCAACCGACTTGCCGCGTTTGGCAGCGATATCGGATGCAGTACTCATTTTCGACAGTCCGTCCAGCGTGGCGCGTACCAGATTGTATGGGTTCGACGAACCGGTGGATTTCGCCACGATGTCGGTCACGCCCATCACTTCGAAGATAGCGCGCATGGCGCCACCGGCGATCACGCCCGTACCTGGTTTTGCCGGCATCATGATGACTTTCGATGCGCCGTGACGGCCAGAGACGTTGTGGTGAATGGTACCGTTCTTCAGAGGCACCTTGATCAGGTTGCGACGCGCTTCTTCCATTGCTTTCTGCACGCCCACGGGCACTTCTTTCGATTTGCCCTTGCCCATGCCGATGCGGCCGTCGCCATCGCCAACGACGGTCAATGCGGCGAAGCCCATGATACGACCACCCTTGACCACTTTGGTCACGCGGTTGATCGCGATCATTTTTTCGCGCATGCCATCATCCGGCTTGTCGCTTTGCATTTTTGCTTGCATTTTTGCCATGACGATTCTTCCTTAGAACTTCAGACCGGCTTCACGCGCGGCTTCTGCCAACGCCTTCACACGGCCGTGGTAACGGAAACCGGAGCGGTCGAACGCAACTTCGGTAATCCCTGCTTTCAGTGCTTTCTCGGCGACGCGCTTGCCGACCAGTGCAGCAGCGGCAGCATTGCCACCGGCGCCGGACTTGCCTGCCAGTTCGGCGCGAACTTCCGCTTCGGCGGTCGAGGCCGAAACGAGGACTTTCGCGTCCGGGCTGATCAGGTTGGCGTAAATGTGCAGGTTGGTACGATGTACCGACAGGCGATTTACTTTCAGCTCCGCGATCTTGATGCGGGTCTGGCGTCCACGACGCAGACGTGATTCTTTCTTGTCCATGGTCAGCCTTATTTCTTCTTGGTTTCTTTAAGCTTAACCACTTCGTCCACATAGCGGACGCCCTTGCCTTTGTAAGGCTCAGGGGAGCGGTAAGCGCGCACTTCAGCAGCGACCTGACCAACCTGTTGACGATCGATACCCTTGATGATGATTTCGGTCGGGGTTGGGGTGGCCACGGTCACGCCTGCTGGCATCTGGTGCGCAACAGGGTGCGAGAAACCCAGCGAGAGGTTCAGCTTGTCGCCAGCGGCTTGGGCTTTGTAGCCCACGCCCACCAGGGACAGCTTCTTCTCGAAGCCTTTGGTCACGCCAGTCACCATATTGTTGACCAGGGCACGCAAGGTGCCGGACATCGCGTTCGACTCACGGCTGTCGTTGACTACGTCAAACGTCAGGGTGCCGCCATTGTTTTCTACTTTGACCAGGCCGTTCAGGGACTGGGTCAGGGTGCCCAACGGGCCCTTGACGGTAATCGCTGCTGCAGTGATCGCCACATCGGCGCCAGCTGGGACAGCGATTGGCATTTTAGCTACTCGGGACATTGTCGATACTCCTTAAGCCACGTAGCAAATAACTTCGCCGCCGACACCGGTGGCGCGTGCTTTGCGGTCAGTCATGACGCCTTGCGGGGTCGACACAATCGCCACACCCAGGCCGTTCATGACGGTAGGAATATCATCTTTGCCCTTGTACACGCGCAGACCCGGACGGGACACGCGCTCCAAGCGCTCGATGACTGGACGGCCAACGTAATACTTCAAACCGATCTTCAGTTCCGCCTTGCCACCAGCTGCGGTGACGGCGAAATCTTCAATGTAACCCTCGTCCTTGAGGACGTTGGCAATCGCTACTTTGACTTTCGACGATGGCATGGCCACGGTCGTTTTTT
>JBJMVX010000241.1:0-8110 GCA_045810445.1 Massilia sp. | reverse complement strand
ACCGGTGGCCGCAAAGTCGGCAAAATAGCGATTGAGCAAACGCGCATCCAGGCGCGGAATCGTGATGCCCTGCCCGGCCAGCCATTGCTGCGACGCCTGTGAATGAATGCGGCTGCGGGTCGGCTCCAGGAACAACTCCATCTGGCTGCGGCCACCAAGGTTATCGGGGCGCGCCAAAAAGAAGGGACGCAGCACGCGCAAGTCGGACGGGTCGTGCTTGCCCATGCCTTCCACCGACGCCAGCCAGTCGTCCAGTGGCACCAGTTGCAGCGGATAGCCGCGCAAGCGCAGTGACAGCACCAGTTCGCGCCAGCTGCGTGGCGCATCGTGTTGCAAATGCAGTAAGCGCGCCGTCCCTGCGGGCGCCTCGTGAGCAAAGCCCGAAGCGGCCATCGCGCACAGTACCTGCGCAGCGGTATCGACTGGGACGCAGTCGATCTGCCAATCGATATCGGCAGCGATATTGCTCTGGGTGCTGCCGCGGATGGCACGCGAAATCAGATCCTGCTGGTTTGACGCGCCCGTTTCACTATGGCCGCACACCAGGCCCGAGCGCAAGATACCGACCGGCAAACCGCGGGCCGCAGCACTGCGCAGCAGGGACTCGCTCACGCACTTGGCCTGGGCATAGCCGAGCGACATGCGCGTCAACCAGGGCGCCATGTCGACCTGTTCATCCACGGCCTCGGGCCCGTCGGGGGCGTAGCATAGCGCGAGGGTCGAGATCACATACAGCGCCTTGGTCCGTACATGGCAAGCGAAGCGGATTGCGTTCAAGGTGCCTGCTACATGGCTGCCGCGCAGGCGGCGATAGGGTTTGATCCAGCTGACCTCGGCGGCGCCATGCAGCACGGCGTCCACCTCGCCGGCAAGTGCATCAAACTGTCCCACATCCAGGCCAAAATTTTCCTCAGCCACGTTGCCGCGCACTACACGGACACGGGCGGTGGCCGCGCGGGCCTCGTCTTGCGCCAGTCCCGCGCGGTGCAAAGCCTGCTGCAACCGGGTTTCGGCGTGGGCGTCGTCGTCAGCGCGGATCAAGCAGACGACGTCCCAGTCAGTGGACCGCAGCAGTTCACCGAGCGTTTGCGCACCGAGAAAGCCGGTTGCCCCGGTCAATAGCACGCGCCGAATCTCGCGCTGTGAAGCGCCGGCCGGAACAATTTCGGCACTGAGCTGGGCGTCGGCCAACATTTGCGTCTCGTGGACTGATTTCATACTTTTCCTCGCATTTCTGCATTCCATTGCACGTACATGGCGTGCACCTGCCCGATATTGTCGGCAAGGTCCTCAAGCAGCCAGCCTTCCGTGGGGATAGGCTCGCCAACATGCACATCGATGGTGCCTGGGCGGATGTACACGCCGAGCCCGGGGTCGATTGCCGCCGGAATCTGGATGAACAGCGGCACGATAGGCGCCTGCAAACTGCTGGCCAGATGAAAGGCGCCCTTGTTGAAATGGCCAATGAGGCCTGTCGTGATGCGGGCGCCTTCAGGACTCAAGAAAACCGATTCGCCACTGCGGCGCAAGGTCGCAGCAGCGCCCGCAAACAGCCGGCGCCGCTGGTCGGGCATGGTTTGCGGCATGGTCCAGAAAATCCCCGTCAGGTAACCAATCAAGCCGAGCGGCAGCAATTTGCGCAAGAAGCCGCTCAGGAAGAAGCGGGTATTTGGCATCCCCAGCGCAATCAGGATGAACATGTCCAGGGTCGAGGTGTGATTGGCGATGTAGACCGCCTGGGCGGCAGGGAAACGTGCGCGGTCGTGCACACGCAGGCGGATACCCCACAGGCGCAGCGCGATGTGCCCCATGGGCGCGAGAATGCGCTCACTGTACAAGCTCCGCTTTGAAAAGCCCGTCAGGCAGGCGACCAGCAGCATCCACAAGGCGCTCACGCTGATCAAGACCAGCACGGCCACCCCACGCAGGCAGAAAAGTAAGCGCTCGATCACGATGCGCGGCGACATATGATGGTCTGCATGGCGAGGTTCAAGCGGCGCTCAAACCACAGCACAGGGGCAAGCACAATCTGGCCCAGGAAGTAGGGCAAGATGGCGCGGTCCAGATTGAGCCCGCGGCCGCGCAGGAACTTGAATGCCAGGCCGGCAAACAGATAGAAGTAGGCCGGGAAGGCGCCCCAGGGCAGATATTCCTCCACCACCAACCCCTGCTTTTGCGCCATCGCGACCAGGGTCTCACGCGTGTACAGGACGGTGTGCTGTGGCGCTTGCAAGCCGGGCCAGCGCTCGTGGTACAGCCGGTAACTGAGGCTATCCAGGCGCGGGACCTCGATGATCAGGCGGCCATCGTCGGCCAGCAGATCGCGGCAGCGCGCCAGCGTGGCATTGGGATCGTAGTCGTGCTCGAGAAAATGCCACATGGTGATCAAGGAGAAGCTGCGCGCCGGGAGATCTTGTTGCGCCAACAGCCCACAGCGAAAATCGACCTGCTGCAGTGCGGGCAGATGCGACAGGTCCTTGAAGTCCACGCCGGTAGGGGCAACCCGGTCGCGCTCTAGCAGTTCGAGCAAAAAGGTGCCGGCGCCGCAGCCAATGTCGAGCACGCGCTGACCTGGCGCCAGACGCAGGGCGCGGTCCACCAGCGCCAGCTTGGCCAGGTCGTGCTTGCGCATGGCGCGCAGATAGAAGGGTGTCAGCCTGCCCCAGTCGGTCTTCTTGCGGTGGGCAATGTATTCATCATCGTAGTAGTGCTTGACCCAGTCGAGTGTCAGGCGCGGACTCTGGTAGGCCAGGTCGCACTGACGACACTTCACGAAATGGAAGCTGCCAGGTTTTCCGGTCAGGTCGTCCTGGCCGGTGACCAGAGGATCTGCCGTGTCGGCGCCGCAAAGGTAGCAGGCGCAGGCTTCGAAGGCAGCGGTGGTGGGAGCGTCGGCAAGAATCATGCGTACTACCTTTGTTGGTCAGGAAATCGTGAAGATGGAGGCCAGTACCAGCAGGCCCAGGATTTGCGCGCCGGCCAGCGCACGCCAGCATCGGCTGGTCTGCAGCGTCGCGTCGCTGTACATCTCGTACACGGCCAGCGCCAGCCATAGGCCCAGACCAAGTGCGACACTCGCACCAGCGAGCCAGGCGAAGACGGCATATTTGAGCAGCACCAGTTGCGCGCGCAACAAGCGGGGCAAGGCGGCATCGGCGCTGTAGACGCTGGCGATCCCAAGGCACAGCAGCACATACACAGCCACTTCGACCGGCGCGCCCCAAAGCAGGAGCAACACCGGTGCCGCAGCAGCCACGCACAGCATGCCGAAGTAGCCTCCATGCACGCTGGTCACCAGCACCCGCTGGGGATGATGGTGTCCATCGTGGCGCCGATCGGCCAGGTCATCCCACAGCCTGAACTGGGCAATGAGCAAGGTGACCAGCAGCGCTGCCTCGCTGGTATGGTGCGAAACGCCCATCAACAGCAGCCACAGCACGCCAACGCGCGGCAGCAGCAAGCGCGTCGTGGTCCACGCCCACAGCTCCCTAGGCCACGATCGCGACGACACCGCGGTCTCCATCGATCATCAGGCGCTCGCCACTGCGTATACGCGTGGTGGCGCCGCGCACACCGACCACCGCTGGGATACCAAATTCGCGCGCGATGATCGCGCCGTGTGACAACATGCCGCCGCGTTCAACCACCAGGCCGCGCGCCAGGAAAAATACGCAGGCCCAGCCGGGGTCGGTCTGGCGCGTGACCACGATGTCCCCCTCGCCCATCTGCCCGATTTCCGTCGCATCGGCCAGCACTGCGGCGTTGGCGCTGATGCGTCCGCCACAAGCGCCCGTGCCTTGCATGGCATCCCCTGGCTGCGGCATCTCGGCCGGCTCGGGCTCAGGGGACCAGTAGCTGCCTTCGGCCAGGCTGAAACTGTCTGGCGGCGTCATCGCGGCCAACTGCGCATGGTCCGCACGCCGCTGACGCACCAGGTGTCGCACTGTGTAAGGAAACATGGCTTGCCCGGACACGAGATCTTTCAGCTCATCCATGCTCAACTGAAAAGCATCCTCGGGCGCATCAAGATGGCCGGCAGCCACCAGCAATCTGCCGCAGGCCAGCACGATGTAGCGTAGATGCACGTACAGGCGCGCCTGCTGCATGCGGGCCCGCTCGCGCAGCCGGATCGCACCCTGGGTGGCCGATAGCAGAACCCGGAAGCGCCCTGCCCGGCTGACCAGCGGCAGGATGCGCAGCAAGTACACCGGGCCGAGGTGGCGGCAGGCGGCAGCGGTCGCCGCGTGACGCGCCTCGACCTGGCGCGCCAATTTGCTTGCCGGCGAATCCGCATCAAGGCCGACATAGGTCTTGAGTAAATTGAGCGCCTGGCGCGGCTCTTCTTCCGCGCTGGTCGAAGTCAGCATCAGTTCGCCCGAACTACGCCATCCCCAGCGCCGCACATAGTCTTCGAAGCGGGCGCGAAATGGCGCCAGGGCCGGGTCGGTGGCAAGTGCGATCGCGATGGCATCCACGTCCATATCCTGGAACAGCTGGAACACGGTGGCATCGGCACGCACCTCGCGTGACAGGTCCCACAAGCGCTCGACCGGCACATGACTGGCCAGGTCGGGCAGGCCGACCAGCAAATTGTTATGCACGCTCTCACCGGCTTCGGGCCAGGCGCGACGCAGGCTGCGCTGCAACAAGGCGTAGCACACCATGGCGGCTGTATCGCCCAGGGCGGCGTCGTTCCAGCGCCGCAGACGAATGTCGAGAAATCCGTCCAGCGCGTGGACAAGATCCTTGGCGTCCATCGCAGCTAACGCTGGCCTGGTCGTGGTGTCGCAAAAAGCGCCGACAGTGCGTTCAAAGCGCGCCACGCGCGATTGCACGCGCAGATACTGCCACGTCGTTCGCACGGGTATGCGAATTGCCTCGGTGATGTGGTCCCACCAGCTTTGCTGCGGCAAGGCCTCGCGCAATGCGGGCATCTCGTGGGCGCCAACAAATGCGTTAAAGGCGCGCGCCAGCCAGGTTCCGGCTGGCGCCAGTTGCAACAGGGCGTGGACGTTGCTCAGGTTGTAGTACAGGCGCCCGCCATGCACCCCTACCAGTTTATCCAGGGCGCCCCGCATGGCAGCGATGCGCGTGGGTGACATGCCAAAGCCGAGGCCAAGATTGCGAAAATAGGCGGTGTAGCCGGCACGTACGACCGAGTACAGCAGCGGTGAAACGGGCTCGGGGAAATTTTCCGCGATATTCGCGTTGGTCCACACGGCATTGCGGCGACCATCCGCCGAAGGTAGCGGTGTGCTGATAGGACGTGCCTGCAGCAGCCACAAGGTCCCTTCATGATCGATGGCCCATTCAATATCAAGCGGGCAGCCAAACAAGGCCTCAAGACGCGCCGCCTCGCTCGCCAGTGCCGCAATGTCGGCATCGGACAAGGGCATCAAGACCTCGTCGGGCATGGCGTGAAGGGTGATGGCTCCATCGTCGCGCCGCACGGCCACACGGGCGGGATCGATGGCACCGGAGACCAGCGCTTCACCCAGTCCGGCACAATACTCGATCAGCATTACATCATTTTCGGTGTACCCGGCTGGCGCCTGCGTGAACAGCACCCCCGCGTGCCGGGCATCCACCTGGCGCTGCACGATCACTCCCATGTGCGCCAGCGCCACTTTGCGGCGCCCCTGATACGCCAGGCTGCGCGCCGACCAGGCCGAGGCCCAGACGGTACGCACCGCGTCTTCCATGGCTTGCGCATTGCTCACACCAAGCACGGTGTCAAGCTGTCCCGCCCAGGAATGCGCGGCTGAATCTTCACCCACGGCCGAACTGCGCACCGCGTACGCTGCCGCACCATCGAGGCAGGTAGCAAGCGCCGCACACAGCTCGCTCGCCAATGGTGTGGCGCAGATCTCCTGTGCGCGTGTGGCGGCGTCCGTGCTCACTTGCTTCAGGTGTGACTGGAACAGCGCGTCCGTCAGCACGACGCCATGGGGAACCCGAAAGCCATGCGCCAACATGCGTGCCAGCGAGGCGGCCTTGCCGCCATGAAGACTGGCGTCGTGGGCCGCGTCGAGCGAAATGATGCCGTCAAATGGAGATGGCGTCATCACGATGGCCTTGGCTTGAGTTTGAGCAGATACATCGCGTAGCTAAACACCCAATGCACACTAATGCCGAACAGCGGCAGCCATAGCCAGGCCAGCGCCGGCAGGGGCAGCATCAAATGCAGTGCCAGCAAGGTGCCCAAAGTGGAATCGGTGCGGTCGACGAACAAGCACACGGCGCGCACCCAGGGCTGGCGCGCCTCCTGGCCCGGAGCAACGCCGAGCTGGCGCTTGAAAAACGAGTTGGGCAGTTCGGCGAGCATGAAGGCGAACCCGCACAGGAGGCCCGCCAGGGCCAGTTGCGATGGTGGGCGGTTCCAGATGCCGGCGGCGAGCCAGGTCGGCAGGTAATCACGCAATTGAGAGCCCAGCCAGAAGCCAAAGGCAGCGCCAGCGGGCAGCACCATCAGGCCACGCCAGGTCTTGTTGCCGCCAAAAAGGCGGCGACCGCGCCAGGTGGCGTAGCCGTCAAGCGGCAGATTGAAACGGCGTGACCAGGGGCTGCGCAACCATGCCACGTGCGCGACGCCGCCGACTGCCAGCGCCAGTGCCACAAACATCGCGCACGCCATGGCTGGCGGTGTGATCTCGGCATTCATAGCATCATCCCCGTTTGCTCGCGTGCGCCAAACATGAAGTCGACACCCGAGAGGCGCTTGACGGCGCATAACCAGCGCCACCAGTGCACCTCGTTGGGCGTCGCATCGGGAAGCGCGCGCAAGTGGTAGCCTGGAACACGCACATGCAGGTGATGCAGTTCATGCGCATCAAAATGCAACCACAGCCATGACAGCCAGCCTGGAAGTCGCAGCGAGCGCGTGCTGACCTGCTGTTCCGCGCCGGAGAACGGCGTCACCTTTTCGCCACTGGCGCGGCGCGTTGGCATATGCGTGTGCTGGCTAACCAGCAGCAGGTCTTCGATGGCCAGCGCCAGCAGCAGTCCCAGCCCGCACAGGCGCACAAGGGTGGCGGGGCCGACAATCACCAGCAAGGCGACATAGGCCAGCAGCCACACCAGGTTCTCCAGGCGAATCCTGCGCGCCACAGCGGGGTGAAAATAGCGCGCCAATCGCGCGGCATTCCAATAATTCTGCACACGGTACAGGAGGGAAAACAAGGGCAGCCCGGTGCGCCAGGCAGCGTTGATGATCCAGCCTTCCCAGCGCGCGACCTTGCGCGGGACCAGGGCCATGGTGGTCAGGTCACGGTCCTGCCAGCCGGTCCAGACATGGTGATAGGCGTGCACGTGGCGCCAGGCGGTTGGCGGAATGAGCGCCATGAAGGCAGCCACGGTGCCGGCGGCGCGGTTGAGCCAGCGGCTGCGAAATAAGGTCCGGTGGCCGCACTCATGCAGCAGCACGAACCACATTACGAAGCCCAGGGCGATGGAAATTTGCGCGGCGGCCCATAACCATGCGTGGCCCATCGATGCGAGGAACATGCCGCCACCGCACAGGAGCGCTGCCAGCGTGAAGTACATCAGGCCGCGCGCGTTGGAAGGCGCTGTTGCGGGATCGGCGGCATGGCGCGTGGGACGTTGTGGAGTCATGACAGTGGCAGACAAGGAGCGTGCGAACGCGATCATTCCCTGGCGTGCAACGGGCATTTCCTCGACGGTCTAAACCGTACCGCGCGTCAACATCCAGATCGATGCGGAGTATTGCACGCAACAATGCGAATGTTTTGCCATCATGGCAAGAGGCGGCTGACAGTGCTATTGGTACCGTCAGACGGTACTTTGCGGTGCAATCACCTCCTCATTGCCTGTTTTCTGACCGAGATCGACACGCAGCGGCCAAGCGGCCACGTGTCCCGCTATTCTGCGGGATCGACTTCCGGCTGTGGCGTCGACAACAGTGGGGCCACGGGTTTTCCCATGGTGACGTTCGCTACGAGGACAGGAGCCGGTGCGACGGGTGTAGGCGCGACCTCGGCCTGGGGCGCAGGCGGCGCGCCCATCATCATGACTGGCTCCACGAGTGTCATGGCTGGGCGTTGTTCCTGCTTGATGTCGACTGCGACCACGTTTTCCTCGACATGGGGACTGT
>JBJMVX010000240.1:0-8091 GCA_045810445.1 Massilia sp. | reverse complement strand
TGACATGGTGTCGGCATGGCGCGCATCGGCGATGGCCATGGCTGTACGCCAGCCTTCCGCGCTTAGCCATACCAGGTCATGGCGCGAGTACATCGCCCCCTGCCAGGATCGCTGTCATGACCGCTTGTGCCATATGGCGGCCACCACGCTCCTGCCCGAGGGCAGCCCGTTTGTCGCCGGAAGGTAGGTAGGCCAATGCCTTCGCCAGGCAGGCGGCCAGATCGCCTTCCCAAATCGCCTCGATGCCGCCCATGCGCAAATAGTTTTCGGGACCGGGCGCGAATACCGGATTGCTCTTGGCAAGTTCAGTCAGGCGTTCCTCGGGCACCTTGGTGATACGTGCCATTGCCGGCAGTCCCATGACGCGGATGGTGGCGTCGGGCAGGGCGTAGCAGGCGTCGGCCATCAGACCGCTGGTAATGAAACCGCCCGACAGCGCCTGGTCATACACCAGTCCCAGGACGCGATGGCCGCTGCACCGTGCCAGTTCGACGCACTTGCCGAGGTGGGCCATGTAGCTATTGATGCCTAACATTTCATCGCGGTGGCGCAGGCGCTGTCCTTGCGTGTCGACCAGGATGACGATGGTGCGGCCAGGGTAGTTGCGTACGGTGTCGAGAATGAAGCGCGCTTGAGCGAGGGCGATTTCCACGCCGATGGGCGCATGTCCGGTGGTGCCCACGACGGCGATTTCCTGCTCGTCGACCTGGGCACTACCAGAGAGGAATTGATCACGCTCGGTGATGGTGTGACCGGCCGAGAACAGGGCTTGGGCCAGAGTTTGCCACTGCATTATGCACCTCCCAAGCGGTGGCGCGAGGCCAGCGCGACAAACGCATCGGCGTCCAGCATTGGCAAAGACTGCGGATTGGGAATGCCAAGTGCGCCCCAGATATCGCTCGGGTCCTGCAGTCCGCTAAAACGTTCAATACGTTCGGCCAGAAGCGCCTGTTCAGCCTCCAGATCAGCTAGCGTCAACGGTGCCCCGCGTTCTTGCGTAGCGCAGATGGCATCGATGGCTGCTTGGCGAAAGGCCGCCACTTCGTCCGCGACGAGGGCCCGGCAGTCGCCCATCAGGAAGCGGTGCTTGCCGCCGGTCGTGCGCCACACTAGCGCGCGGTCGCGCGAATCAAATTCCTCGACACCGGCGGCAGTTTCAATGACTTCAGGACCGGACATGGCCAGGCGTCCCTCTTCGGACATGATGACGGCATTGGTGCAGCGTGCAACGATCCCCATGCCACCAAAACAGCCATTTGAACCACCCACCAGGGCCACCACCGGGATGCCGGCTGCGCGCGCATCGAGCACCGCGCGCATGACCTCAGACACGGCAATCAAGCCGGCATTGGCTTCATGCAGGCGCACCCCGCCAGTTTCAAGCAGCAGTACGACAGCTGCAGGGCGTTCGACAACGGCGCGCCGCAGCAGTCCCACCAGTTTGGCACCATGGACTTCACCGACAGCGCCGCCCATGAAGCCACCTTCCTGCGCCGCAGCGAACACCGGCATGCCGCCGATAAGTGCGCGACCGACAGCCACACCATCATCAAACGCCACTGGGGCATTGAGCTGGCCCAGATGGGGACTGACCACCCGGGCGGCGGGTGGTAGAAACTCCACGAAACTGCCTTCGTCAAACAGCTTGGCAACACGCTCGCGGGCGCTCAGTTCCAGATAGCTGCTCATGCCTGCGATCCCAACATGGTTTCCACGGCCTGGTCCAGCCTCAGACTGACCACAGCCGGCGTGGCGCCCATATCATTGATGGCGATGCGGGTGTCGGCAAGCTGCCAGCGCTGATGAAAGTCGCGCATCACCGCTTCCCAGATGGCGCCAAATCCGATCGCTGCGGTCTTGACTTCGATGATGCAGGCGCCAGCGAGGGGCGCAGCTTCAATCAGCACTTCCAGATTGCCCGAGCCGACCACGCCGACCAATTGCGGGCGCGCCGGTAAGGTGCGGCTGCCGTGCTCGAAGCGGTATTCGAGGGTTTCCATATGTTCTCCGATGCCTACCAGTTCCTGAAACGCTTGGGCGGATTGTACAAACCGCCGGACGCGCGTACCAGGTCTTTCATGTTCCGTGCCGCGAGCAGATCGCGCGTGGCCAGGCGTTTGTCGATGCCCAGGTCCTCAGCGCGCTGGATGATGCCGCGGTCGCGCAGGTTCTCCACCATCGCCCTGTCGCGTGCCAGGCCCACTGGCGTATAGCCTGCCACTCCGCGAATGGCTTGCTCGCGCTCTTCGTCCGTGCGACAGAGCAGCAGGTTGGCAATGCCTTCCTCGGTCAGGATATGGGTAACATCGTCGCCATAAATCATCACTGGTGGAATTGCCATATTGGCCTGCTCGGCCAGTTCCCACGCGTCCAGGCGCTCCACGAAGGCAGGCTGCATGTGCTCGCGGAAGGTTTCAACAATCTGCACCACCAGCTTTTGCCCACGCGGGATCATGTTGCGCCCTTCGCGCGCCTGTTGCCCTGCCTTGAGCCAGGCAGGGCTGGCATGACGCCGACCGCGCGCATCGGCCCCCATGTTCGAGGCGCCGCCAAAACCGGCAATGCGGCCCGCTGTGGCAGTCGAGGAGTTACCCTGTAAATCGATCTGCAAAGTAGAACCGATGAACATGTCGCAGGCGTAGTGGCCAGCCGCCTGGCACAACGCGCGGTTGCTGCGCATGCTGCCGTCGGCGCCAGTAAAGAACACGTCGGAGCGGGCGCGGATGTAGTCTTCCATTCCCAGCTCGGACCCAAAGGAATAGACGGATTCGACGAAGCCCGCTTCGATGGCAGGTATCAGGGCAGGGTGGGGGTTGAGCGCCCAGTAGCGGCCGATCTTGCCCTTCAGGCCCAATGATTCGGCATAGGTGGGCAGCAGCAGCTCGATGGCTGCAGTGTCAAAGCCGATGCCGTGGTTGAGGCGTTCGACTTCATATTCGGCATAAATGCCTTTGATCGCCATCATCGCCATCAGCACCTGGATTTCCGAAATCTGGGCCGGGTCGCGTGTGAACAGCGGTTCGATGTAGTAGGGACGCGGTGATTCGACCACGAAATCAACCCAGCTGCCCGGTATGTCCACGCGCGGCAGTTCGTCAACGATGCGGTTGACCTGGACGATGACGATGCCGCTCTTGAATGCGGTCGCTTCCACGATGGCGGGCGTGTCTTCGGTGTTCGGCCCGGTGTACAGATTGCCATGGCGGTCGGCCGCCTCGGCTGCAACCAGTGACACGCGCGGTGTCAGGTCCATGAAGTAGCGGCTAAACAGCTCCAGGTAAGTATGGATGGCGCCGATTTTCAATTTCCCTGCCGCGAGCAGCTTGGCCACGCGGGCAGCTTGCGGGCCAGAGAAGGAAAAATCGAGGCGCTCGGCGACGCCGCGCTCGAACACGTCCAGATGTTCCGGCAGCGCCAGCACGGACTGTAGCATGTGCAAGCCATTGATGCGGGTCGGGTCCAGATTCGCCAGCGCCTGCGCCAGGAAATCTGCTTGCTTCTGGTTGTTCCCTTCCAGGCAGACGCGGTCAGCTTTTTCCAACACACTGTGCAACAGGTCGGCGATGCGCGCCGCGGGCACCGCCTTGCCTTCGAGCGCATTGCCCAGTTGTGCCGAAGCGCGTGCCAGGCGCTGCGCGCGGTTCAGTTGCAAGGTATTCCAGCTCATTATTTGGCGCCCATCAGTGCATTTGGCAGGCCTGTCGCGATGCCCGGGAACAGGCAAAGCAGGATGACGGCTGCGAACATCAGCGCCACGAAGGGCATCACACCCCAGATCACATCGCGCAAGGGAATGTCAGGCGCGATGTTCTTGATGACGAAGATGTTGAGCCCCACAGGCGGATGAATGAGCCCCATTTCCATCACCACCGTCATGACGATACCGAACCAGATCAGGTCAAAACCGGCTGCCTTGAGTGGCGGCAGGATGATCGGTGCGGTCATCAGGATGATCGAAACAGGGGGCAGGAAAAAGCCAAACACGATCACCATCAGCAGGATCACGGCCAGCAGCAGCCATTTGGACAAATGCATGTCAACCACCGACTGCGCTGCGGACTGGCTGATATGCAGGTAGCTCATCACATAGGAGTACAGCAGCGACATGCCGATGATCAGCAGCAGCATGGTTGACTCCTTGATTGTCGACGTCAGGATGGGTGCCAGGTCCTTCGGGCGCCACACCTTGTACACGACTCCGATCAGCAACATGGCCAGCAAGGCGCCCAAGCCGGCAGTCTCGGTAGGCGTCGCATAGCTCCCGTAAAGAGCGACCATCACGCCGATCAGAAGGATGACGAAAGGCAGCACGCGCGGGAGCATTTCTACCTTTTGTCGAAAAGTGAAATGTTCCGTGTCGAGGTACGGCGACTTGGGACCGCCACCTTCGTAGATCACCAGGGCCATCTGATATTCTTTCCGTGCCCTGAAAACAGCGTAGCCGGCAAACAGCGCCACCAGTAGCATGCCAGGACCGATACCCGCAAGGAAGAGGCGTCCCAGGGATTGCTCCGCCGCGACGGCGTACAGGATCATTGTGATCGAGGGTGGTAGCAGTATTCCAAGCGTACCACCGGCTGCGATAATCCCTGCGGCGAAACCGGGAGAATAGCCACGGCGGCGCATTTCCGGAATGCCGGCCGAGCCGATCGCCGAACACGTGGCAGGAGACGAGCCGGCCATTGCCGCAAACAGGGCACAGGCAAACACGTTGGCGATGCCCAGTCCACCCGGAACCTTGTGTAGCCAGGTGTGGATCGCAGAATAGAGGTCTTTGCCCGCCGGTGACTTCCCTATTGCAGCGCCCTTAAGAATAAAGAGTGGAATCGATAGCAAGGTAATCGATGCCATCTCTTCGTACACATTCTTGGTGACCGTATCGAGTGAGGACTCTGGCATGAAGAAGTACATGAACGATGTCGCAACGACGCCCAGCGCAAATGCAATCGGCATTCCCGAGAACATGACAATGAGCGTGACGGCGCCGTACAGCAGTCCGAGTGAAAGGCTACTCATGGTGCACCCCGCTTGTTGGTGAGATGCGTCAAGACCTGAATCAAAATCTGGAACGTGAGGATCGACATCCCCAGCGCCATCATCGCGTAAGGAATGGAAAGGGGAAGTTCCAGTGTTGATCCGGTGGTGTGATGATCGACGTACGCTTCCCGAAACATGGTCCACGACTTCCAGGAGAAAAAGGCGCAGAAAATGAGCGAAATCACATCCACCAAGAAAAGGCGTATGGCATTGACTCGCGGCGAAAGCAAGGAAGACAGTGCATCAATCCCGATGTGGCCGCGGTAGGATTGCACGTAAGGCGTGCAGAAGAACGTCACGCCTACGAGCATGAAAATGACGACATCGTCTTGCCAGTCGGTCGGCGCCTTGAAAAAATAGCGAACAGCGACCGAATAGGTGAGCACCGCTGCGGTCAAGACAATTGCCACCATCGACAGGCGCATGAGCATTATGTTGAAGCGGTCCAGCAGCAGCGACACTGCCGCCAGCGCACGATTGTCCGGCTTGGCCGGCCCCTTGGCCGGCTCCAGTTCGAAGCCGTGGCTCATAAGGTCTTTTCAGCCAGCGCCAGGAGCTTGGCGCATCCCGGACTCTTTTCGCCGTAATCCTTCCAGGCGGTGGTGCGAGCGATAGCCTGCCATTTTTTTACGATCGCCGGTGTCAGGTCCACCACCTTGGCGCCAGCCTTCTGATACACAGCTGCGACGGCGGAGTCGTCCAACTGCGCGGACTTGCGCGCGAACGTCTCCATCTCGGCTCCGACGGCCATGATGATGGCCTGCTGCACCTTGGTCAGGCGGTCAAAGGCTGACTTGGACATCATGAGGGGCTCGAACATGAACCAGTAAGCCCCACCGCGGCCGGTGGTGAGAGCCTTGGACACTTCCTCAAGACGGAAGGAGATGAGCGAGGTCGACGACGTCAAGGCTGCATCCATAGCGCCCGTTTGCATGGCGGCGTAGATTTCATTGGAGGGCAGAGTCACCACGGCGGCGCCGGCTGCTTTCAGGATCAGATCCATCTCGCGCGAGCCACCGCGAATTTTCATGCCCGCGGCGTCGGCAGGTTCCACAATCGGCTTGCTGCGCGACGCTACGCCGCCCGCTTGCCAAATCCAGCTGATTACCACCACGCCCTTATCGAGGAGCACCCGATTAAGCTCCTTGCCCACTTCGGCGTTCTTCCAGCCGTAGCCCTGCTCGTAGCTGGTCACCAGGCCGGGCATGAGGCCAATGTTCACTTCCGGGACTTCGCCACCGGCATACGACAGCGGCACCAGCGACAGGTCCAGCGCGCCCTTGCGCAGCGCGGAGAACTGGGCATTGGTCTTCATGAGCGAAGATCCTGGATAGATCTCGAACTTCAGTGCGCCCTTGCTGCGTTTTTCCACTTCGGCGGCAAACATGCGGCACAGGCGGTCGCGAAAGTCGCCATCGCTGACCGTCCCGCCAGGGAACTGGTGCGAAATCTTCAGGGCCGTGGTCTGCGCCCATGCGGCATTGAGCCATAGCGGTGCAGTGGCGAGGGCGCTCAGGATGGTCCTGCGGGTGATATTGCTCATGTTGTCTCCATGGGTGGCGGTGGGTGGCTGGCAGCCGAGTCTTGCCGTCTCGTATGCAGTCGCGATTCTTATGTATACAAGAATATATTTAAAAAATACGTTGTCAAGGCATTTTTAGTACCTATAATCAGAACTTGAGTACAAACTTGAAGCTGAGCATGAAGAGTCGCGCGGAAACCCTGAGAGAGACCATCGAGGAATTGATTGCCGTGGGCGAGCTGCAGCCTGGCCATCACCTTGACGAAACCGAGCTTGCCGAGCGCTTTGGCGTATCGCGCACGCCCATTCGCGAGGCCCTCATCCAACTGGCTTCCATGGGACTGGTGGTGATCCGGCCACGCCGCGGCGCCGTGGTGGCCGAGCTGGGGCCGCAGCAGCTGGTGGAGATGTTTGAAGTGATGTCGGAGCTGGAAGCGACTTGCAGCCGCCTGGCCGCACGTCGCATGACGCCGGCCGAGCATGTGGTACTACTGGCAGCGCATGGCGCCTGTCGCGACGCGCGCGATTCGGAAGACCCGGATGCCTACTACTACAAGAACGAAGCCTTCCACGAAGCGATCTACGCTGGTAGCCACAACGGCTTCCTGATCGAGCAGACCCGCAGCCTGTATCGCAGGCTGCGGCCCTATCGGCGCTTGCAACTACGGGTGCGCAACCGCGTCAGCAATTCCTATGACGAGCATGACGGCGTGGTGCAAGCCATCCTGCGTGGCGATGGCGATCTGGCAGCGGAACTGACCCGCAGCCATGTGATGATCCAGGGCCAGCGCTTTGCCGACTTGATGGCCTCACTGCCACGCCTTACCGCGTCGGCATAAAACTTACTTTGGCAGCGATTTCAAGAACGCGGCAATGGCGTCATTGACCATCTGCGGCTGATCGAACATCGCAAAGTGCCGTGCCGGCGCAACCGAAACCACCTGCACATTCGGCGTGCCCTCCATCAGGCCACGGTAGTACTCGATCGTCATGGCCTGGGTGATCTGGCGCTGGCCGGCGTCTGGCTCGAAGTAGGGCGCAATGACCAGCACGGGCGCTTTGATCGCTGGCAGTGCCGTGCGCAGGTCCACGCCCATCGCATCTACCGCGTAGCTGGTCACTGCATTGGGATCGCTGCGGCCGGTCAGTTCGGCCAGCGCGTCAGCGCGTGACATATCGGTCACGCCCATCATGCGCATATAGCCTTGCTGCTGCGCTGCGAAAGCTGCCTGGCTCGATGCCTTCATGCGACTGGCCATGGCCACGGCCATTTCGCCGCGCTGCTCCGGTTTCCATTGTTCCGAACCTGGCATCAGCGGCAGGCCATCAAGCGTGACCACACCGCCGACCAACTCCGGTGAATGGGCCGCCAGGTCGAGCGCAATCATGCCGCCCAGGCTATGCCCAATCAGGACCGGCTTGACCAGTTTGCGGCTGGCGATCAGTTCACGTACCGAGTCCAGCGCCGCAGCCATGCCCTTGCCGGCGACCGCTGGGCGGCCATCGAAGCCGGGCAGGGTCAGTACATAGAC
>JBJMVX010000239.1:0-8641 GCA_045810445.1 Massilia sp. | reverse complement strand
CAAGCAGGGCGCCGACTGCCAGCTTCGTGCCGGTAGAATCGAAGGCGAGCCCCGAGCCGAATGCGTTGGCATTGCTTAGTCCGCCAAAGTCGGCGACATGAATGATGTGGCCTTCGGACGCGCCGGAAAAGTTTGAGTCGGTGAAGCTAATCTGGTGCACCGTGCCCAAGTGTCCATCTTCACCCAGGGCGCCAACTGCCAGACGGGTATTCGTGGCGTTAAACGCTACTGACGAGCCAAACTGGCTGTCGGCAGCCAAGCTGCTCAGGTTCAAGTTCTTGCCGCCCGTATAGCCATAACCGATGCTCGATTGCAGCGTCGCGCCGGCGAAACTTGCCGAGCTAAAGCTGAACAGCCGCACGACGCCGGAATCGGCACGCGACAAGTCGGCACCGTCATCCATCGGCGCGCCCACTGCCAGGCGGTCGCCGGCCGAATTCAAGGCAACCGCAGAGCCAAAGCTGTCACCTTCTGCCAGCGCAGGAAGGTCCAGGCTCTTGCCGCTCGAAAAACCTTTACCCAGCATGGCCTCATAGGTCCACACATTCGGGTAATTGCCAATCGTGATGTTCTTCGGGTCGAGCAGCAAGCTGCCGCCGGCGCCGATATTCAGGCCGTCCAGGCTGACGTAGCGCAGATCGCCCTTGGACGAGATTTCCACTGCGCCGCCGGCAGCGCCGCCGCTGGCGTTGACCTTGCCAAGCATGGTCGTTTCTTCATTCGACCAGACCACGGCCGTGCCGCCCTGCGCTGCCGCGCCCTTGCCCGCCACATTGATGGTGGTGCTGTCGCTGATGAAGGTCTGCTGCGCCGTTGCCAGCGGCGCCAACTGGCCCCAGCGGCCCGTGTAGCGGTAGCTGTCGCTCACGTCAGCGCGCTGCAGGCCGCCCTGGAAAGCGCCGCCGACGCGCACTAGACCGCCTTGCGTGGCGCCTGATGCGTCCAGAGTCGCGCCGAGCAGGCGCACACTGGCACCCGTCACGTCAATGCGTCCGCCATTACCGGTGCTGCCGCTGGCCTGGTATTGACCGGAAGAGAGCAAGGCGCCGTCGGTCACCACGCTGATGCTGCCGCCATTGGTAGCGCCGCTGGCATTGGTGACCGAATCGGCCGTTTCAACCAGCCCTGTCCCAGCGTGATAGGCGACCGCGCCGCCCTGCCCTGCACTGCCGTGGACATCGGTGCTGGCCGCCAGCGACAGCGTGCCGCTCGCGTCGACGGCCACCTTGCCGCCGCGCGCGCCGCTGGCATCGATGGTGCCATCGAGCGCCACGAAGGCGCCGCTAACGCCTACGGTGCCACCCTCGGCCGCGCGGCTGGAGACGTCAAGCTTGCCTGCCTGAACCTGGTCCGCCACCAGTTCAATGCTGCCGCCGTTGCCATTGCCAAAACCACGTGCCTGCACCAGGCCAGTGTTGTTGACGCTAGAGCGCGCCAGTGCGTCCGCCGCGCTGGCCGTGAGAGTAATGGCGCCGCCGTCGGCCTGGATTACGCCCTGATTGGCCACTGCTGCCGCCAGCGCACCGCGCGTCACCTGCACCGTGATGAGGCCGTCGCCACGCAGGTCCATGCCGATGCGCTCGCCCGCAGCGAGGGCCACGCTGCCCTGCTGGGCGCTGATGCTGCCGCTATTGGATACCGACGGCGCCAGCAAGGCGACGAAACCACCATTGGCAGCACGGATGCTGCCTTCATTGCGCACGGCGCCAGCGGTGCTGGTACCGGAGAAATCATAGCGACCGCTAAGGAAGTCCTGGTCCGACAGACCGAGACTGGAAGCGACCAGGCCGCCCACATTGACCTGGGCGCCGGCGCCGAACAGCACGCCTTGCTGGTTGATCAGGAATACCTTGCCGTTCGAGGAGAGCTGACCGTAGATGCGCGAAGGATCGTTGCCAACCACGCGGTTGAGCGCGACGGCACTTGCCGAAGGCTGGTTGAAGCGCACCGCTGCCTGGGCACCGATGTCAAATCCCTGCCAGTTCAAAATGGCCTGGGCCGTGGCCTGGTTGACCGTCATCGTGTTGCCGCTCGTTGTGACCTGGGCCTGGCCTGCTACCACCACCGCGCCATTCGGTAGCGCCCCGGGCGCGGGCGCATTGGCCGCCAGCGCACCACCGGCCGCCAGCAAACCGCCAAGCACGGCGGCAGCGCGGCGCGCGCGACCGCTCTTGCCGCGTCCGCGCGCGCCTTCGGCAACTGCTACCCAGCAGGCATTGACGTGGCTCCAGACGAGACGATAAAAGCGGTTGGTAGAGGCATGTTTAAACACGGCGGTATCCGAAAAAAGGGCGTAACAAGGGAAAGCCGGCTGCGCGTGCAGCCGGCCATGAACTGGTGTGGTGTCAGGAAATCAGGTCAGCAGGCTGAAGTCGGCGCGATACAGCGTATTGTTGGCCTTGTTGCTTGCTGGAGCCAGGAAGACGGCGAAGTGGCCGATGGTCGGGTGCTCGGCGTCGTAGGTGCCGGCGGCAATGCCGGTTTCGCTGCTGGAAAACTGCAGGGAGAACTGGTCGACGCCGGGGCTGGCGACGCCCGTTTGCACGCCGGCCAATTGCAATGCCAGGGCGCCGCGCTGAGGATGGTTGAGCCAGAAGCTCTGGCCCACCAGGGCTGCGGCGGCAGCCGAGCTCCAGGCAAAGCCGGCGCTGCCTTCGGCGCGCGCGCTGCTGGTCCACAGGGCGCCCACGGCCAGGGCGCTGCTGCCCACTTTGAGTATGTCGCGTCGTTTCATTTACTGTCCTAGTGTTGCGTTGTGGGCCCGGCTGGCGCCCATTCCATCATCCGGTGAAAGCCGGAGACGCTCATTTCCTGAAAACCCAGGCGCTGGTACAAACGCTGCGCCGGGTTGTTGACTTCTACATGGATGGTCACGGTCTTGCCATCCCGGGCCGCTTCCTGCTGCAGGGCGTTGAAGAGTGCCGTTCCCATGCCGCGTCCGCGATACGCTGGCAGCAGCGAAATATCGATGACGTGCACCTGGGTGTCCGTGCGATCGACATACAAGCGCCCGACCGGCACGCCAGCGTCGACGATGAGGTCGAAGCGGGCCTGCGGATAGTGGCCGATGTAATGCGCGTGCTGGGCATCGAACTGCATGCGCAGAAAGCGCTCCATCGTCTGCGCGTCCCAGCCGGTCTGGGCAAGCTCGTCCTCGCGCGTGGTGGCATACACCGCGCGCAGAAAGGATTCATCGCTTGCCTGGATCGGCTGCAGCAGCAGACTTCCCATACTTATTGGCGCGGCGGGAAGACGCCCTGGAGCGCGATGCAGAACTGCAAGGCGACATAGGGCTGGCGGTTGTTGTGCGGATTGCCGCCCACGCTGGCGGTCCCCAGCGACGCGAGCTGGTCAGTGGTTGCCGTGGTGTAGACCTGGGCCGCACCGGCATTGCCCAGCACCGACGACGAGCCGGGGATAGGACCGGCGCCCGTGCCACCGCTTTGCAGCTGGTGGGTGTGGACGGGCATTTCCGAGGCCAGCAAGCTGACTGTGGAAGTACCACTCTGTTCACCCAGATCATGGGTAGACAGGCCAGGGCCAGGCTGGTTGTAGCCAATGTGCATGCCGGCGCTATCCATCAGATTGGGCAGGGCAAAAGTGCTGCGGCCATCGCCGCCATAGGTGGTGCCCAGCAGGGAGAACAAGGCGGTATTTTGCGAAATCGGCATCAGCTGGCCGTCGCATCTGGCCCAGCCGGTGGGCGCAAAGTTAAACGGGAACATGCGGATTTCGGCAACAAAAGGAGAGGACATGATGGAATCTTTCTTATTGGGTCGGGAAGATCCCATAAAGGGAAATGATGTAGTTAATGCCCAGGTAAGGCGCCATGTTCGTGTGGGGCTGGGAACCGCCGGCACTGGACACCCGGTTGGCCATCATGGCCGTGGGGGAGCCGGCCAGGGCGTACAGATTGGTGCCCGTGGTCTTGCCCAGCACGCCATTGCTGGCAGTGTAAGCGGGACTGACCGCGTTGCTGGACGCGAGCAACTGGTGCGAATGGTTAGGCATCTGGGCCGTGGTCAGGGTCACGCTTTCCACACCGGCCATTTCGCCGATTTGGTAGGTAACGTTTTCGCTGCTGGTACCCATGTGCAGCGGTACGCGTCCGCGCAGGTCAGGCAGGGCGAAGGTATTCTGGCCGTCGCCGCCATAGGTGGTGCCGATCAGCTGGAACAGGACATCGTTTTCTGAGATTGGCAGCAATTGGCCATCGCAAAACTCCCATCCGGCCGGCGGAAAATTTCCGCCGAACATACGAATTTCGCCTACAAAGGGATTGGACATGGTTCTGGTTCCGAGAGATTAGTTTTGCGAAGGGAAAATGCCCTGGAGGGCGATGCAGGCGCACAGCACGGTGTACGGCTGCATATTGTTGTGGGCCTGGTTGCCGCCAACGCTGGTGGTGGACAAATCATTGGTCGCGACGATGTTGCTTGGCGCGGCATACAGGTCGCGGCCGAGGCGGCCTTTTTTGCCGATCACCGCACCCACCGGGCTGGCCGAGGTGGCCAGGGCGTTGCTCATTGTCAGGCCGTGGCTGTGGGCGCCAGTTTCACCCAGGCTCAAGGTGTGGGCGCTGCTGCCGCCTTTCTGGCCCAGCGTCAGTTCGTTCCCCATGTGGACCATGGTTTGGCCACGCAAATTAGGCAGGGCAAAGTTCACGCGGCCGTCGCCGCCATAAGTGGTTCCCAACAGCGAAAACAGCGCCTGGTTCTGATTGATGGGCAGAAGCTGGCCGTTGCATTGCGCCCATCCACGCGGCGCAAAGTTAAACGACATTAATTTTATTTCACCCAGATACGGATCCATGGACCACTCCTTGCCTGCTGTTGTGACGTGCGCACTGCACAGCGTCGATTAATTAAAAATTGCTTCGTATTCCATGTGGTCCGCGCGACGTGCCACGGGAACCAGAAAAATGTCCATCACCACCGCGTGTGCCGTTTCCAGCCTGTGCACGCCCTGCTCCAGCGCAGGCGCCAGCGGTCCGGTGAACAACAGGGCAAAGCCAGGCGACTGGGGCGATCCAAAACCGGTTTCCTTGGCCTGCACCAGCTCCAGCTTCACGGCCACCGGGTCGGTGGCTTGAAACGAGGTGTTGAGCAAGGCGTGGAAAAATGTATGGTCTAAATGATCACTCATGTTTTTTTTATGCAAAGGTTAGAAGCTTAACGGAGGCTGGCACAAAAAACAATTCCATGCGGGAAGAATTTCTCGCGGTGGTTTTTCGGCGTAATGACAGCAGCTCTCCACGCACTGTCCTTGCGGAAGCGAGGATCCATGCAGAGCATCTAGAGTATGGGGTCCTCGCTTTCGCAAGGACAGTGGTGACACGCGTTTATAGCCAGTTCAACAATAAACGGCCTACTTCGGGGGAGGAGAGGAGCTGCATGTGGTTGGTTTGGCAGACCACGGCGGTGGTCAGGTCCAGGCAGCGTGCAGGGTCGCTGTGCTGGCCGAGCGCACTGGAAAGCGGCACCAGGCCATCGCTCGCAAGCATGCGGTCGGTCAGGCTGCCCGCCTCGCTGGCAATGGTGGCGCCGACCGCGAAAGCCTGCACTGCGGGCGGCAAAGCCACCCATTGTGGCAGCGCCAAGCCGTGAGCAAAGCGGTCGCGGTCCTGCCAATCGGCGTCAAGCACGCTGCCATGGCGCAGATCGGTGATGCCGGCGCTGCGCAGCTTTGCCAGGCGTGAAAAAGGAGCGCTGTAGGCCGACAGGTCGGTCAGCAGGTGCACCCAGTTGCCGCCCCGTTCCAGTGGCGCGCCATGGTGGGGTGTACCGAGAAACACCAGCTTGCGCAACAGGCCTGGCCAGGCCATCTGTTCAAGCGCTGCGTAATGGCAGGCGCTGCGTGCGACCAGCCCGCCCATGCTGTGGCCGACGATGACCAGTTCGGTCACAGGCACTGGCCAGCCCGCGATCAGTGCGGCCAGCTGCTGGGCGAAGTCGCGCCCGTTTTGCGAGATGTGGCGCCCGCTGTTGTAATGCAGGTAGACAGGCGTGTAGCCACGCTCGCGCGCCAGCATGGCACCATGGTCGACGCCATCGCGCAGCCATTGGAGGTGGTTCATGCACAGGCCGTGCGCCAGCACGAGGATACGATTGAGCGGTGGTGTGGGCGCGTCAGGCGTTGCGCCCTGCTTGAAGGCCATGGTGATGGCCAGCGGATTGCCGGTGTGTTCCAGCCGGTCGCCCAGCACACCGTTCAGGGCTGCCAGCAAGGCCTCGCGGCCCGTCCAGCCAGGCTGCTCGGCCAGGGCTGGGGCCAGTTTTCCCAGCACCGCATCCAGGCCGCCACCCACCAGGCTGGTGACACCCTTCACGCTGCGGTAGACCAGGGAAGTAACGCCGGCGACCGGACGCACCACGGGGGTGCCGATCGCCTTGTTGAGTACATTCATGTGGACCGCTTCCACCAGTTCGGTGACACCGGCGACCGCTTCAAGCGCCAGGCGCGATGCGCCCAGCAGGTCGGCCCCCAGCGTCGGCTTGGCGGTCATGACATCAGGAGCCCAGTGCCTGCTCGATCTTGCTCACCAAGGCCTTGTCGTCCGGCGTGACCTTGCTTGGGTAATATTCGATGACTTTGCCGTTGCGGTCGATCAGGTATTTGGTGAAGTTCCATTTCGGCTCTTTGCCCGTCAGCTTGATCAGTTGGGCGTGCAGCGGATTGGGCGACTCGCCCGACACCACCGACTTGGCAAACATGGGGAATTTCACGCCGTAGGTGTTGTAGCACAGGTCTGCGATTTCCTTGGCGCTGCCCGGCTCCTGCTTGCCGAAGTCATTTGATGGGAATCCCAGGACCACCAGGCCGCGCCCACTGTATTTGGCGTACAGCGCTTCGAGGCCTTCGTATTGTTTGGTGTAGCCGCAGTAGCTGGCCGTGTTCACGACCAGGACCACCTTGCCCGCGTACTGACACAGGTTTTGCGGCGCGTCGTCCTGCAGGCGCGGGAAGGTTTGTTTGAGCAGTGCCGGGCAGCTTGCGGCGGCCGGCGCTGCGCTCGTTGCCGTCGTTTGCGCCTGCACGGGAACGCTTGTCAATACGGCGCAGGCCAGAGTGGCCAACAGCAGGGCGGAAGTCTTGATCATGATCGGGTCCGTGCGAAGGTGAATGAAAAATCATTCTATGCCAAATCAGGGCCCGGTGCGCGATGGGCTCAACAAGAGCGGGTCAACATCGCTTCGCCCATCCACTGCTGCAGGCAGGCGCCCATGCGTGGCGCCGCGTCATCGCCAGCGAGCGCGCAAATCTCGCCAAAGCCCGTGCCGCAAGCGACGGCGGCCAGCGCCAGCGCTTCAAATGCATCGAGCGAGCGGAAATGCGGCTGATTGTCCTTGCGCCAGACCAGCCAGGTGGCGGCGACGTCCAGGCGCTGCGCGGGCGGCGGCTCGGTGTCGTCACCAAGCGCCTGCCACAGGGCCACGCTGTTAAATTCCATGCGCAGCAATTGCACCGACGGCTGCAGTTCAAGCACCAGCTCCGCCCAGTCCTGCGGCGCCAGCGCAGCAAAGCTGGCGCCATCGGCCACTGGCGCTTCGCGCGCGTCAAAGGCCAGGCCAAGGGCCCATTCAAAGGCAGCCAGCTCCGCAACAAAAGGATGCTCGGGCAGCTGGCAGCGCACGAAGTTGGCGAAGCGGTCGCCAAACCAGCGCAGGTTGCTGAAGGTCGATCCGTGTTCGGCCAGATAGCCATCGGCCAGTTGCCCAAAGAGCTCATCGCCGCAATAACTCCAGGTGCGCTCATACGCTTCGTTCAAGGCCTCTCGCATGCGCACCCGGTAGGCATTGTGATAGATCGCCAGGCGCTGCGCAGTCGTCACAGTACCTTGCTGGCGGATAGCCGCGTGCAGGGCTGGCACAATGGCGCCATCACCGAGCACATGGTCCTGAAAATCGCATTGCAGTTGCTGCAGGCCGTTCATGCGGCCTCCTTGAACAGGTCCCGGGAAATGGCGCGGGCACGCTGCAGTTCTGTGGCCAGTTCGGCCAGGGGCGGAATGTCGTCGTCGCGCTCAATCATGGTGGACACGGGGCCGAAACGGCGCAAGGCGCTCGCGTACAGGTCCCACACGGGATCGGCAACCGGATGATCGTGCGTGTCAATGATGATCCCCTGCTGCACGCAATGGCCCGCCAGGTGGATTTGCTGGACCCGGTCTACCGGCAGGGCACGCAGATAAACTTCGGGATCAAAGCCATGATTGACGCTGCTGACATAGACGTTGTTCACGTCCAGCAGAATGAGGCTGTTCGACTGTTCGGCGACAGCGCTCACAAAATCCCATTCCTGGAAATTCTCGTCCTCGAAAGACAGGTAGCTGGACACGTTTTCAAGCAGGATGGGGCGTTCGAGATAGTCCTGCACGCGGCGCACGTTGCGCACCACCACTGCCAGGGCTTCGTCGGAATATGGTAGGGGAAAGAGGTCATGCATGTTGCGGCCCATGGTGCCGGTCCAGCACAGGTGGTCCGAAACCCAGAGGGGATCAACGCGGTCGATCAGGGTTTTCAGGGCGCGCAAATAGGCAGGCGACGGACCTTCGATGGTACCGACTGACATGGACACGCCGTGCATGACGACCGGGTAGTCGCGCCTGACCATGTCGAGCATGGCGAGCGGTTTGCCGCCT
>JBJMVX010000238.1:0-13313 GCA_045810445.1 Massilia sp. | reverse complement strand
GGCCATTGCCATCGGCGGCGCCGTGCTGTTTTCCACCAAGGCCATCGTGGCCAAGTTGCTTTATCGCTACAACATCGATGCGATCACGGTGATTGCTTTTCGCATGCTGTTTTCCCTGCCCGTGTTTGCTGTCGTTGCTCTTTGGCAAATGCGAACCCAGGCGCCGCTGTCGGTGGCCGACCGTTGGCGCATGGTGGGGCTGGGGCTGGTTGGCTATTACCTGTCAAGCACGCTCGACTTTCTCGGCCTGCAATTCATATCAGTGGGGCTGGAGCGGCTGATTCTGTTCCTGACGCCCACCTTTGTGCTGCTGCTCACCTCTATTCTCTTGAAGCGCCACATCAGCCGCATCGAATGGCTGGCCATGGCCACGTCCTATTGCGGCATCGTGCTGGTGTTCGCGCATGACTTGCACCACGGTGGTGATGCGGTGGCCACAGGCGCGTTGCTGGTGCTCGGTTCTGCCATCGCCTACGCCCTGTATTTGCTGCTGTCGGGCGAAATGGTGCGGCGTATCGGTTCGCTGCGGCTGGTGTCCTATGCCATGTGCGTGGCCAGCGCGGCCTGCCTGGCCCAGTTTTTCCTGCTGCGCCCGGTCGCCTTGCTGGTGCAGCCTGCGCCGGTGTACTGGCTGTCGCTGGCTAACGGCGTCTTCTGCACCATCCTGCCTGTCTTCATGACCATGGTGGCCGTGCAGCGCATCGGCGCGGCGACCGCCTCGCAGGCTGGCATGATCGGGCCGGTGTCGACCCTGTTCCTCGGTGCCCTGGTGCTGGGCGAAGCCATCACCGCCATCCAGCTGGGAGGCACTGTGCTGGTGCTGGCAGGGATCTATATGTTATCGCTGAAAAAATAAGGACTGGCTTATGAAACCACGCATCGCCCTGATCGCGCACGACAAGAAAAAAGACGACATGATCACGCTGGCGGCCGAGTACCTCGACTTCCTGCGCGGCTGCACCCTGAGCGCCACCGGCACCACGGGCGGGCGCCTGGCCAATGAACTGGGGCTGACTGTGGAACGCAAGCATTCCGGTCCGTTTGGCGGCGACCTGCAGATCGGGGCCGACCTGGTGGAAGGGCGGATTGACGCCATCATCTTCCTGCGCGACCCGATGACGCCGCAGCCGCATGAACCGGATATCAACGCCCTGGTGCGTGCCTGCGACGTGCACAACGTCGCCTGCGCCACCAATATCTCGACCGCCCATCTGGTGCTCAGCCAGCTCAAGCTGGGCGTACGCAAATAACCCAAGGAGCTATTCATGGTCAAAGCTATTCGCATGAGCCGCGCTGGCGGCCCGGAAGTGATGGAATACGTGGATGTTGACGTCGGTGCGCCAGGGCCTGGCGAGGCCCGCGTGCGGCATGAAGCCATTGGCATCAACTTTATCGATGTGTACTTTCGCACCGGCCTATATCCGCAGCCGCTGCCTGGTGGTCTGGGCATGGAAGGGGCGGGCGTGGTCGAGGCGGTGGGTGAGGGCGTGACCGAGGTGAAGGTTGGCGACCGGGTCGCGTATGCGGGCCGGCCCAACGGTGCCTATGCCGAGGTGCGCAATATGCCGGCGTCCATTTTGCTGGTGCTGCCGGACGCGGTGTCGTTCGAGACGGCGGCGGCCATGATGTTGCAGGGGCTGACGGTGCAGTACCTGTTCCGGCGCACGGTCAAGCTCAAGGCCGGCGACACCATTCTTTTCCATGCGGCGGCCGGCGGCGTGGGGCTCATTGCCGCGCAATGGGCGCGGGCGCTGGGTGTGAACATGATCGGGACGGTTGGTTCGGCGCAGAAGGCCGAACTGGCGCTGGCGCACGGCTGCAGCCATGTGATCAACTACAACACGGAAAATTTCGTGGAGCGAGTCAAGGAAATCACGGGTGGGCGCAAGGTGTCGGTGGTGTATGACTCGATCGGGAAGGACACCTTTATCGGGTCGCTGGACTGCTTGCAGCCGCTGGGGATGATGGTCAGTTTTGGTAGCGCGTCGGGGCCGGTGCCGGATTTTTCGCTGGGCGAACTGGCCTCGCGCGGTTCCTTGTTCATTACGCGGCCAACCTTGTTTGCGTATGCTGCATCGCGCGCGGAGCTGGAAATGATGGCGGCCGATCTGTTTGAGATGGTGGGCAGTGGGAAGGTGAAGGTTGACGTGCACCAGAGGTACAAGCTGGCCGATGTGGCACGTGCGCACACGGAACTGGAAGCGCGCAAGACGACGGGGTCGTCGATTCTGGTGCCCTAAAAACGGGCTGCCAAACCCCACTGTCCTTGCGAAAGCGAGGACCCATTCTGCGTAAGGTCAGGGAAGACGTTTGCTACGGAGTTGGGGTGGCATGGGTCCTCGCTTTCGCAAGGACAGTGCGTGTCCGGAGCGGTGGTTGCGCGCGGGTCAGGTGACTTTCAGGTCCGAACCCGCGGCAGAAGTCAGCCTTCGCGCTTGAGCTTGACCCTGCGGGCCACGCCGCTCACCCCTGGGAAATCCGCAAATGCACTTTGCACCAGCGCCGGCATCATCACTGGCGTCGACAGCTCGCTGCTGTTGTTATGCACCGTGACGTCAAACAGGTGTTTACCATCACTGGCCGACTTGATCGCCACCTGCAGCTCACGCCGGTACACATGGCGCACCTCTTCCGTATATTGCGGCATGCCCCAGAACGGGTCGTAGAACGGGCTGTACCAGCCAAAGCGCCGGCCGCCCCAGTACGGACGGTAAGGCCCCGCAAACATGTAGCGCGCACTCGGGTAGTAGGTCATTGGGTAGATCGGTTCAATCACCCGCACCGGCACGTCGGTGGTGGTAAAACGCATCGCGACCTTCAGGGCCGGCGTCCCACTGACCGCTTCGGTGAACCCCAGCTTGGCCAATTCCGCGCGCACCAGATTCTGGTAGCTGTGCAGTTCCAGGGTGTCGTCCTGCGGCGGCGGCGCCTCCAGCACATAACTCTTGTCCGGCAAGGCTGCCGGCCATTGGTGGAAGGTGGTCACTTCGCTGCGTATCGTGGTCGCGCAGCCGCTCAGTACCAGGCTCATGGCCGCAACAGCCAATATCAGTAGGCGTTTCATTGCATTCTCCGTCCGAAAATCCATTTACCCAAGTCTCACTCTAGGAGCGTTTCCGCCATTCTCGCAGATTAGTTACGATTTGTTACCCTGTGTACACACCCGATACGGAGCGGAGCCATTCGCGTGTTCAGTGGCCGCTTGGTAAAATAGGCGCCTGCCCACCGTCCCTGCCGAGTCCCCCATGCGAACCGACACGCCCCAGACCATCTATCGCAAAGACTACACCGCGCCAAGCTATCTGGTGGAAACGGTTGAGCTCGGCTTCGATCTGCACCCTGAGCGCACCATCGTCGCCAGCCGCCTGACCATGGCGCACAACCCCGACAGCGCGCAGCGCGAGATTGAACTGTACGGCGAAAACATCACCCTGGTCGCCCTGCGCATGAATGGCAAGACCTTGTCCAAACGCGATTACCGCCTGGACGAGAAGCTGCTGGTCATTCCCAACGCGCCAGACGAGGTGGTTCTGGAAATCGAAACCCTGACCGCGCCTGTGAAAAACACCACGCTCAACGGTCTGTACGTCTCGAACGGCAATTTTTTCACCCAGTGCGAGGCTGAAGGCTTTCGCGCCATCACCTATTTCCCGGACCGCCCGGACGTCATGGCGCGCTACACGGTCATGCTGCGCGCCGACAAGGCCCTGTATCCCGTGCTGCTGTCGAACGGTAACCTGATCGAAGAAGGCGACCTGGGCGATGGGCGCCATTATGCAAAATGGGAAGACCCGTTCAAGAAGCCTTCCTATCTGTTTGCCCTGGTGGCAGCGCGCCTGGTATGCCAGGAGGAGACCTTCCGCCTGGCGGACGGTCGCGACGCCCTGCTGCAAGTGTGGGTGGAGGACGGTAACCTCGACAAGACCGACTACGCGATGCAGTCGCTAAAGAACAGCATCCGCTGGGACGAAGAACGCTTTGGCCTGGAACTGGACCTGGACCGCTTCATGATTGTGGCCGTGAGCGACTTCAATATGGGCGCGATGGAAAACAAGGGCCTGAACATCTTCAACACGAAGTTCGTGCTGGCCAATCCGCGCGTGGCCACGGACATTGATTACGCCGGCATTGAGGCAGTGGTGGGCCATGAGTACTTCCACAACTGGACCGGCAACCGCGTCACCTGCCGCGACTGGTTCCAACTCTCGCTCAAGGAAGGCTTGACGGTGTTTCGCGACCAGGAGTTTTCCAGCGATATGATCGGCACCGACAGCGGCCGGGCTGTCACGCGCATCGACCAGGTGCGCACGCTGCGCCAGGCCCAGTTTCCGGAAGACGCAGGCCCGATGGCCCATCCGGTGCGGCCCGACTCTTTCGTCGAAATCAATAACTTCTACACCGTCACGGTCTACGAAAAAGGCGCCGAAGTCGTGCGCATGTACCAGACCTTGTTGGGCCGCGAAGGCTTTCGCAAGGGGATGGACCTGTACTTCATGCGCCACGACGAGCAGGCTGTCGAATGCGACGACTTCCGCAACGCGATGGCCGATTCCAGTGGCCGCGACCTGACCCAGTTCGAGCGCTGGTACAGCCAGGCCGGCACGCCCGTGGTGCGCGCCGAAGGCCGGCATGATGCCGCCGCCCGTACCTACACATTGACCTTGAGCCAGCGCTGCCCCGCCACGCCGGGCCAGCCGCACAAGGATCCCTTCCACATCCCGGTGGCCTTTGGCCTGCTGGGGGCGGACGGGCGCGACCTGCCGCTGTACATGGATGGCGAGAGACTGGGAACGACCACGGTGCTCGAGTTGACCGAGGCGTCGCAGCGCTTTACCTTCAGCGAAGTGGCGGAGGTGCCCACGCCATCGATCCTGCGTGATTTTTCCGCTCCGGTGGTGCTGGAATACGATTACAGCGATGCCGAACTGCTGCACCTGTTTAGTCACGATAGCGACCCGGTCAACCGTTGGGAAGCTGGCCAGCGTCTGGCCATGGCGCGATTGCTGCAGCTGACCAATGCAGTCGCTGCCGGCGCCAAGCTGCAGTTGGATGACACCTTTGTGCAGGCCATGCGCACCATGCTGCTCGACGCATCGCTGGATCCTGGCTTTCGCGAGCAGGCCCTGATTTTGCCATCGGAGAGCATGATCGCGGACCAGATGGAAGTGGTCAATCCGCAGGCGATCCATCAGGCGCGCCACTTCATGCGCGGCACCATCGGACGGGCACTGCGCGCCGACCTGACGGCGCAGTACTGGGCCAATTTGACGCCGGGCGAATACAGCCCGGACGCGGTATCGGCCGGCAAACGCGGGCTGAAGAATTTGGCGCTGTCTTACCTTTCGGCCGATCCGGACGCCGCCGCTATCGCGCTGGCGCAGAAGCAGGTCGATGAAGCGGACAATATGACCGATCGCGTCGCCGCGCTGGTGTCGCTGATTCACGCACGCGCCGACAGCGCGGCAGATGCGCTGGAGCGCTTCTACGCCGACTTCGACAAGGAAGCGCTGGTCATCGACAAGTGGTTCACCATGCAGGCCGCAGCGCCGGGCACCAATGTGGCGGCAGTGCGTGCGCTGATGCGCCATCCGGCCTTCAGCATGAAAAATCCGAATCGCGCGCGCAGCCTGATTTTCGCGTTCTGCAACAGCAATCCGTCGCAGTTCCACGCGGCCGACGGCAGTGGTTACGCCTTCTGGGCCGAACAGGTGCTGGCGCTTGACGCCATCAACCCGCAGGTGGCCAGCCGCCTGGCGCGCACCATGGATCGCTGGCGCCGTTTCTCGCCTGCGCTGCAGGCCAATATGAAAAAAGCGCTGCAAAAAGTCGCCGCCGTGAAGAAGCTCTCGAGCGATGTGCGCGAGATCGTCAGCAAGGCCCTGGCCAGCGCCTGAACACCCACCGAATTCATCACAACATCAAGGAAGTCCATGAAACGCGTCAGCCTCACGCAGTACCTGGTCGAAGAACAACGCAAGAACAACACCATCCCCGCTGAATTGCGCCTCTTGATCGAAGTCGTCGCGCGCGCCTGCAAAACCATCAGCCATTCGGTGGGCAAGGGCGCGCTGGGCGACATCCTCGGCAGCGCCGACACGGAAAACATCCAGGGCGAAGTGCAAAAGAAGCTGGACGTGATCTCCAACGAGATCCTGCTTGAAGCGAATGAATGGGGCGGTCATCTTGCCGCCATGGCATCGGAAGAGATGGAATCGATTCACCCGATTCCTAACCGCTATCCGATGGGCGAATACATGCTGCTGTTCGATCCACTGGACGGCTCGTCAAACATCGACGTCAACGTCTCCATTGGCACCATCTTCTCGGTGCTCAAGGCGCCGGAAGGCATGGGCGCGCCGACCGAGGCGGACTTCATGCAGGCCGGTAGCCAGCAAGTGGCCGCAGGCTACGCCGTGTATGGTCCCCAGACCATGCTGGTTCTCACCACGGGCCATGGCGTGAACTGCTTCACGCTGGACCGCGAGATGGGTTCCTGGGTCCTCACCCAGCGCAACATGATGATTCCGGCGGAGACCAAGGAATTTGCCATCAATATGTCGAACCAGCGCCACTGGCATGCGCCGGTCAAGCGCTATGTCGACGAGATGCTGGCCGGCGAAACCGGTGTGCGCGGCAAGAACTTCAATATGCGCTGGATCGCCTCGATGGTGGCCGATGTGCACCGTATCCTGAACCGTGGCGGCATCTTCATGTATCCGGCCGATACGCGCGACACGGCGATGCCGGGCAAGCTGCGCCTGATGTATGAGGCCAATCCAATGGCCATGATCGTCGAGCAGGCAGGTGGCGCGGCAACCGATGGACGCACCCGCATCCTGGACATTCCACCGCAAAAGCTGCACCAGCGCGTGCCGGTGTTCCTTGGTTCGAAGAGCGAAGTGGAGCGCGTGAGCAGCTATCACGCCGAGTAAGCTGCCTATTTTATGGGCAGAATCGTGAAAATTCGCCCGGTACTAGCAAGTTTGCAGGATTCTTTGCTAGAATACGCGTCTTCGCCGATTTAGCTCAGTTGGTAGAGCAGTTCATTCGTAATGAAAAGGTCGCCAGTTCGATTCCGGCAATCGGCACCAAGTACACGGCTTCATGTTCGCCTGAGGCCATAAAAACCCGCACCGCCATTGGCGCTGCGGGTTTTTTCTTGTTTTTTGCGCCTACCATCAAAACGCGAACAGGCCGCGTCCTTGGGCGTTTCGTCATGGACTTTGGAGGGTGTGGTAAGTACACTCGTCGTTTTACTGACCTAGGCGTTGAACTGATGCTCAAGCAAATGCGTGGTCTGACAGAGAAAGTAATTGTGGCTTGCCTCGCTCTATGTGCGATGCCAGGCTTCGCCATGCAATGTCCGACTTATGATCTTGTCCCGGTGGCGCAGGACATCGTCAACATGCCTGGGCAGTTCGCGACTTGGCAGGCCAGCATGGCGTCTGACGAGGAAGTCGTGTTCGATCTCCAAGCCCAGGGTTCCATGCCCCGGCTTTTTAGCGGGTATCTGGTGCTCGCCATTTACAGAAGCAGTAACGCCCCCCATTCCTATCGACTGCTGGCAATGCAGCACAAGCGCGAGATCATGAAGGGCGATGTCCAGCAAAATACGGACATGTTGAAGAGGCGTGTAATCGACGGAAAATTGGTCGAGCGCTTGCTGGCGGCAACGACTGCTGCCGTTTTACGGACCCACTACCCCGCGCAGGGCTGCTCGGTCTTGTACACCGACGGTTTTTATATGCGCGTATCGCAAACCGAAAGCATTGCGTTGCCGCCGCCCGTATCGCCCCAGCGCACTATCCAGGGCCAGGCTTTCGTCCCGCACGCCAACGGCGCTGACGCCCCTTCGTACATGCTCTGGCAATTGGGACTCGCACTAAGTGAATACGCCCAGGGAGCAAGTGACACCAAGTCCATTGAGGCGCGCATCTTGGCGCTGGAACTGGCAGCCAAGGATGGATGGGACTAGCCCTACAACCTTCCTGCCGGTATCAGGCGCCTTGCCTGACCTGCAGAGCGTCGAGCGCGCGCCCAATTGCTGCGGCAATCTCCGGGCTCGCCAACATCGCAGAATTGTCCAGACCGGCGCCGACCAGGGGTATCGTGATGGATGCGGCTTCCACAATGTCCGCATCCATGGTCCGCAAAATTTCGCGCAGCGCGTCGTCGGCATGATGCGCGCGTGGCGAGGTATTGATTACTGCGACGCGTTTTCCCGAGAACGGTTCAAAACTGACTAGCCAATCCAGCGCATTCTTCATGGTGCCGGTGATGCCGTGCGCGTATTCGGGACTGGCGATGAGCAGGGCATCGGCTGCGGCGACTTGATGCCGAAATCCCGTGACGACAGGCGGCGGGTTCGTTTCCAGATCGGGATTAAACAAGGGGAGCTTGCCTGGCAGATCAGACAGCGTCACCGTCGACGTTGGTGCGGCCAACGTTGCCGCCGCCCGCAGCAGGGCGGTATTGATCGAGCCTGTGCGCAGGCTGCCGGACAGGGCCAGGAGTTGCATGCTTGTGTGAAAGAATTATTAAAGTCCTCAGCTTAACGCAATTGCAGTGAGGCAGCGCTGCTTGCCGCATCATGTAAGTTTGCGTAACCTTCTTGGCAAAGGCCGACGAATTTGCCTACCCTGTCGTTCCTGACTGCCATTTCAAATCAAGCAAACTGTTTACACCATATCTACTAAAGTGATCATTTGTTCACTGCAATGGAAAAATCGGTCGCAAGGCTCTGTTAGACAGCGCACGGTGACCCGGCCGGATTTCTTGTATTTTTTGAACTCGGTGCATCGTAGCCGGTGTACCCCCGCGCTGACAGACACTTCTTGAGGATCGAATCATGGACAATCAAAAATCGAATGACGGTAACGCACGCAACGTAGGCAGTGAGGGCTCGGGCAGCAGCATGGGCCGCGACTTAAATACCAGCAGCAGCCGGGATACCGGCATCAGCAAAAACCTGGGCGCGAGCATCGACCAGGGCACAGCTGATCTGCACAAAACGATCGACAAGGCAGCAGGGGCGGCCCAGCCTACTGCCGACCGCCTTGCCTCGTCCGCGCACGCCGGCGTCGACAAAGTCTCTGGCGCGCTCTCCGAAGTGAGCTCGCAAGTTGGTCAAAAATCGAAGCAATTGGGCGAAGCCTATAACAAGTTCGCCGAAACCGGCCGCGGCTATGTCCGCAGCAGTCCTGCCACCTCCGTCCTGGTTGCGCTTGGCGCCGGCTATATGCTGTCCAAGTTACTCAACCGTCGAACTTGACCTTCCATACCGTGGTTGCAATCCGATCGGCTGCGTGCCGACCGGATTGATGCGTACTTCACTATTGTCGTACCCATGTCATTTTCGAGGTGTTAAATGTCCCTTTTCACCCATTCCAGCAACGCTTACATGAATACCACGACCGACCAGTCAACACCCAAAATTCCGTCTGGCCTGCCATTTTCCGACGCACCTTTCCTCGATAGTGCCGAGGCGCGCTTTGAGGCTTCACCCACCAAGGTCGCCATCATGGTCGGCAACGGCAGCGATGGCCCAATGGTGCGCAAGATTTACACGGCCTTGCTGGCACAGGGCGCGGCGCCGCGTCTGGTTGGCAGCAAGCTTGGCAAGATCCACGCGAACGACAAGAGTGTTCTGTATATCGAGAACACGCTAGAAGACGAGCCCTGGTATGACGCGCTGGTGGTGCCGGATGGCGCCGACGCCATTGCGGGGCTGTCCGGGGACGAACATGCGCTCAATTTTGTGCGCGCGCAGTACCGTGATGGCAAGCCGATGCTAGCGGTGGGGGCGGGTACCCATTTGCTGACGCAGGCGGGGGCCCTGGACATGCCGCGCAGTGAAGTGATCGGGGCCGGTGGGGCAGATTTGATGCCGGCACTGGTGGCGTTCAAGACGGCGCTGGTGTTTGCGCGGGAGTCGCAGATCAACGCTTGAGGTTTCCCGCTCATCAGTAAAAAAGGGCCGCTCACTGAAGAGTGCGGCCCTTTTCTTATGTGCCTAAAGCTAAACCCACACTGTCCTTGCGAAAGCGAGGACCCATACTTCGGCTGCTCAGTATGGGTCCTCGCTTTCGCAAGGACAGTGTGGGTGATTACTTAGAAATTGATCAGTGCGGGTGAAAACTTAGATTTTGATCAGGCTAGGTTTGACCTCTCCCGTCGCTTTCTTCGGCTCCTTGCCCAGCACGCGCTTGATGAAGTGCTCCAGGTCGTCGATGTAGGTGAACACAGCCGGCACCACCAACAGGCTGAGCAAAGTCGACGTAATCAAGCCCCCGATCACGGCAATGGCCATCGGCGAGCGGAAGCTCGGGTCCGCGCCCCAGCCTAGCGCCAGCGGCATCATGCCTGCACCCATCGCGATGGTGGTCATGATGATAGGGCGGCTACGCTTGTGACAAGCATCGACCAACGCATCGAAGCGGCTCATGCCTTCCTGGCGCGCCAGGATCGCATAGTCCACCAGCAGAATCGAGTTCTTGGTCACAATCCCCATCAGCATGATCAAGCCGATCATCGATGGCATCGACAACGCCTTGCCGGTAATGAGCAGCGCCACGAAGGCACCACCAATGGACAGCGGCAGCGCGGCCAGAATCGTCATCGGCTGCATGAAGTCCTTAAACAGCAGCACCAGCACGCCGTAGATGCACAGTACACCAATCAACATGGCGATACCAAAACTGGCAAACAGCGCCTGCATCTCCTGGGCGTCGCCAAGCTCCGCAATTTTGACCGAACTAGGCAAGGCCTTCATCGCCGGCAGTGCGCGCGCTTCCTCATTGACCTGTCCCAGCGAACGGCCAGACAGTTCCACTTCCAGCGTCACGTTGCGGCTGCGGTTGAGGCGATCAATCTGCGCCGGTCCGCTTTCCATCGTGATGCTTGCCACGTTGGCCAACATGACCGGACCATTTTTGCCCGGGACAGTTAGCCGCCCAATCGCCGCCAGGTCGGCACGCACGGCGTCAGGCAGCTTGACGCGGATCGGTACCTGGCGCTCGGCCAGGTTCATCTTGGTCAAAGCCGTGTCGTAGTCGCCTGCGGTCGCAACACGCACGGTCTCGCCGATGGCCGCGGCGGTCACGCCCAGGTCGGCCGCTTTGGCAAAGTCGGGACGCACGATAATTTCGGGACGTACCAGCGACGCGCTGGAGCTCACATTGCCAATGCCCTTGAGTGTGCGCATGTCGCGTTCCACCGCTTGCGCAGCCTCGGTCAGCGCCACCGGGTCTTCACTACGCAGCACCAGTTGCATCTTCACGCCCGTATCCTGCGGGCCCACGGCAAAGCGCGCGCCGGGAATCTGGTCCATCTGGGTGCGAATCTTGCGCTCGATCTGATCCAGCGATTCCTTGCGGTCGTTGCGGTGTACCGTGGTCAGGGTCAGCACGGCGCGGCGTGCTTCAGCCGAGGCGCCAGGTGCGAAGGCGTCACCACTGGATCCACCACCGATGGAGCTGAAGATGCTCTTCACACCAGGCACCTGCATGGCTGCCACGCGGGCGCGCTCGGCCACCACGCGCGTCTCCGCCAGCGTGGAGCCGGGTGGCAGTTCAATGTTGATCATGGTCTGGGCGCGGTCAGCCGGGGGCACAAAGCCGGTCGGCAGAAGCGGCACCAGCGCAATCGAGCTGGCAAAGAAGATGGCCGAACCGATGGCCGTCACGTGGCGATGGTGCAGGCACCACTTCATGGCGCTGATGTAGCGCGTCATCAGCCAGCCATCCTTTTCTTCCACATGCGGCAGCGGCTTCAAAATATAAGCCGCCATCATTGGCGTGAGCAGACGCGCCACCACCAGGGAAGCCAGGATCGCCAGCACGGCAGTCCAGCCAAACTGCTTGAAGAATAAGCCCGGTACGCCCCCCATGAAGGCCGTCGGCAGAAATACCGCCACCAGCGCAAAGGTGGTGGCAATGACCGCCATGCCGATTTCGTCGGCCGCTTCCATGGCCGCCTGCATGGGCGTTTTCCCCATGCGCAGGTGGCGTGAGATGTTTTCGATTTCAACAATCGCGTCGTCCACCAGCACCCCGACCACCAGCGCCAGCGAGAGCAAGGTCACTGTATTGAGGGTGTAGCCGAACCAGTACTGGCCCAGGAAGGCGGGAATGACGGACAGCGGCAATGCAGCCGCAGCGACCAGCGTCGCGCGCCAATCGCGCAGGAACCAATACACCACCAGCACCGCCAGGATCGCGCCTTCATACAGCAGCTCCATCGAGCCCTTGAAGTTTTCCTGCACCGGGAAGGCATTGTCGATCACTTCCTTGAGCACGATATTGGCGTGCGCACCCTGCAGTTCGGCGATGGCTTCGCGCGCTCCCTTGGCGACAGCGATTTCACTGGCGCCCTTGGTGCGGAAGATTTCGAAACCGACCACCGGCTTGCCGTTTTCCTCGGCAATCGAGCGCGGTTCGGCCACGGTATCGCTCACCTTGGCGATTTCGTCCAGGCGCACGCGGCGCCCGTCGGCCAGTGGAATATCCATAACGGCCAGTTCGGCCGCTGTCTTGACGGTGGCGATGGTGCGTACCGACTGCTCGGCGCCACTGATGTCGCCGCGTCCGCCCGGCGCTTCACGCTGGACGTTGCGCAGTTGGCGCGACACGTCCACGGCTGCCACTTTCAGGGCCGCCATGCGGGCGTCGTCCAGCTCCACTCGAATTTCACGGTACACGCCGCCAACGCGCTTGACCGCGCCCACACCCGGGACGTTGAGCAAACGCTTGGCGACCGAGTTGTCCACAAACCAGCTCAGTTCCTGCGCGTCGAGCGGCACGTTGTTCGACGTGGCCGCTGCTTCTGCCGTGAAGGTCATGATCACGCGTCCGGCCGTCGATGCCTTGGTCACCGTGGGGTCGCGCATCTCGGCCGGCAAATCAGCCTTGACGCGGGCGACCGCGTCACGCACGTCGTTGACCGCTTCGGCGATGTTCTTTTCGAGGATGAATTCAATCGTGATCGTGGCCACACCGTCGAGCACCTTGGTGTAGACGTTCTTCACGCCCTGCAAGGTAGCGACCGAGTCTTCGATCTTGCGCGCCACTTCGGTTTCCAGCTGCGCCGGCGCGGCGCCGTCCAGGGCAGCGGTCACCGTCACGATGGGCAGCTCAATGTCCGGGAAGTCCTGCACTGCATTGGCCTTGTACGCCAGCAGACCGGCAAGGGTCAGCAGCACGAACAGCATGATCGCGGGGATCGGGTTCTTGATCGATAGAGCAGAAAAATTCATGGCAGCTCCTACTTCGCGCTGGCGGTTGTGGCGGTGGCGGGCACATTGCGTACCATGTCGC
>JBJMVX010000237.1:0-18062 GCA_045810445.1 Massilia sp. | reverse complement strand
GTCGACAGCTACGGGCTTGAGCTCGGCACTGCAGATGTTCCAGCGAGCAGTGTGCTGTACCTGGCCGCCAAGTACGGTGGGGGCGGAGAAGGCAGTGCGGCGTGGCTGGCGCCGGGTTCCGAGCCCGTGCATTTTTACCCCGCACCATCACCAGAACGGGTCGTGGGGGGCGCTCGCTCCCTGCTCAGCGGCGCGGGCGCGAACCTGGGCGGTCCGGGACCGTCTGCCGCCTGGTACGCGGGCGCCACTGGCTTTGTCATCCAGACCGGCGCCGCGCCGGGCACCGTGCAAAGGCATGCCTTGCGCTTGCAACCGGACGGCGGCACGAGCATCGCCACCGAGGCCAGCTGGGACGGCGCGCGCTTGCTGGCAGCGCGCTCGCCAGCCTCGCGCAAACTCTATACCTTTTCAGGGCGTGCGACATTGCCATTGACATGGGATCGTTTGCCACCGTCGATGCGCAGCGTGCTCAATGCCGGCGCCCTGGGCGAAGCGCGCATTGCCTATCTGCGCGGGGAGCGCCTGCGCGAGCTTGGCCAGCCAAACGGCGTCTTTCGTGTGCGTGACGGTGTGTTGGGTGACATTGTTCACAGTGTTCCGCTGATCGCCGGTCGCGCCCAGCTGGCCGTGTATGTCGGCGCCAATGACGGCATGCTGCACGCGTTCAGCGCAGATGATGGCCGTGAATTGTTCGCCTACCTGCCTGGCGCCACACTCGGCGCGATAGCCGACCTGAGCAACCCGGCCAATCCCGCCAGAGCCACTGTTGATGGCAGCGCCGCAGTCGGCGAGGTGGCCCTTGGAGGACGTACACCGACCATTCTGGCAGCCGGCATGGGCATGGGGGCGCGCGGCGTCTTTGCGCTCGATGTCAGTGACCCTGCGGCGTTTGGCGAGGGTGTGGGCGCGCTGTGGGAGTTCACCGAACATGATGATCCGGGTATGGGGTTTTTGAGCGCGCCGCCGCAGATCGTCAGCATCGATGTGAGCACGCGCGGTGGCGCGCCTTCGCCGCGCCAATTCGTGCTGGTGCCCAGCGCCGTCAACCATCTGAATGTGGACGCTAACGGTGCGCTGTACATGCTGGCCGTGGACAAACCTGCTGCCCAGCCCTGGCAGATTGGCGCCAATTACTACCGCATCGGAACCGATGGCGCCGACCCGGCGCAGGCGAATGCGCTGTCGACACCGGGCCTGGTGCGCGACGCCGACGGCAAGGCCATCCTCGCCTACGCCGGCGACTTGCAGGGATCACTGTGGCGCTTCGATTTGCGCAGCCGTCGCGCCCGGCGCATTTTCATCGCGCGCGACAATGCCGGTCGGGCGCAGCCGATCGCCCAGGCTCCTGCTGTGGTGTACGCGCCTGGAGGTGGCTATCTGGTCCTGTTCGGAACCGGCAAATTCATCGAGCAGGGCGACGTGGCGCCAACGTCCTTCCTGCCCCAGTCCATGTACGCTGTCGTGGACCGGCCGGGCGAGAACGCCGAGCCGGTGACGCGCGCCCAGCTTGCCCAACGTGTCCTGTCCGGCAGCGATGGCTATTCCACCACCGGGCGTCAAGTGAGCTACGTGGGCCCTGGCGCGCAGCAGGGCTGGTACCTCGATTTTCCCAACACGGCGCGCGATGGCGAACGGCTGGGGGGCGGCCCGATAGCCCGTGGTGGCGCGGTCCTGTTTCAAACCATGATGCCGAGCGTGGATGCCTGTGCCCCGGCGGCAAGTCGCCAATATGTCCTCGATGCGCTCAGCGGCTTTGCCCTGGCAGCTGACGGCAAGGTCCAGCCAGAGGCCATCACTGCCGCGCGAGCCGTGGCCCCAACCTTGATAGCCAGCCAGCTGATCGAAATTGGAATGGAGATCGGGCCGCGTGATGCCACCGGCGGCGCCCGCGTGACGCGCAGCTTTGCCCTCATCCCCGCCGCGCTGGCGGGCGCGACGCCGAGCCACGACACCCTTGGAAGTAGCACGCCCATCCGCGTGAGCTTTCCCGCCAAGCGGCTTGGATGGCGCGAAGTGGCCAACTGGCAGGAGCTGCATGACGCGGCCGGACCCTGATCGACGGCAAGCAGACGAGGAGAAACCGATGCAACGCAAGGCAGGATTTTCGTTGATTGAAGTGATGACAGCCATGGTCGTCGCGCTGATTCTGGCGGCAATTGCCTACCCCAGTTACGCCAGGTACATGGTCCGGCTGCGGCGGGTCGAGGCCCAGGCGGGGCTGCTGCAGATATTGCAGGACCAGGAGCGCTACTACACGCTGCACAATGCCTACCTGCCATTTTCGGCCGACAGCGCGGACGAGGACGCGCGCCACTTTCGCTGGTGGCTGGGCAACAGCGCTGCGCATAGCGCCTATGAATTGAGTGGGCGTAGCTGCGACGGCTTGCCGCTCACCTCCTGCATCGAATTACGCGCGGAACCGGGGACGGGAAGGGTGGACAGCCATTTTCGTGATCCCGGCTGCGGTGTCCTGAAGCTGACCAGCGCAGGGCAGCACAGCGCCGAGGGCAGCGAGACCGGATGCTGGCCATGAGGCGCCGGTCGGGATTTACCATGATTGAACTGATGATCGTGCTCGTCATCGCTGCCATCCTCATGCTGCTGGCGTCGCCGGAGATGCGCAGCCTGCTGCAGCGGCTGCGCCTGGAGAGCGCAGTGGCCGACATGGCCGGTGCCATCGACCTGGCGCGCACCCAGGCGATCGCGCGCGGCAGCCGGGTGCAACTGGTGCCCCTGGAACCTGGTGGCAGTGACTGGCGCCAGGGCTGGGTTGTGTTTATCGACACGGACAACAATCGCAGACCCGGGCCGGGCGAAGAGGTCATTGCCAGCCACGGACCGCTGGCCCAGGGCATCGTCGTCACCTTCACCTTCACCGGCAACAGCCGCCCTTACTACATCGCCTACAACGGGGCAGGGCGCAGCTGCAGCGATACCAGCAGCCTGGCCGCGCGCATGGGAACATTGTCGTTTCACCAGGACCGGCAAATCCGCCGCATCCGCATCAATATGCTGGGCCGGGCGCGGGTTTGCAATCCCGACCGTGATGCCGAGGGCTGCAGCGGCGACTAGGACAAGGGCCGGTGCAGCGAGCTTGGCTGTCTTGGCGTAAAATCCGGGTCAGTCACCTCGATGGGATTCCTGTGCACATAGACGACGATACAGAAGGCATGCAACTGGCCCTGGAATGGGCCGCGCGTGGCATGTACACGACCGCGCCCAACCCGCGCGTTGGCTGCGTCATTGTGCGCGACGGCCTTGTCATTGGCGCTGGCCACACCCAACCGGCCGGGCAGGCCCACGCCGAGGTACAAGCCCTGCGCGACGCGGCTGCGCGCGGCAACGACGTGCGCGGCGCGACGGCCTATGTCACGCTCGAACCCTGCAATCACCATGGCCGCACGCCACCCTGTTCGGATGCGCTGGTCGCGGCCGGAGTGGGCCGCGTCGTGGCAGCGATGACCGACCCCAATCCCCTGGTGGCCGGCCAGGGCCTTGCCAAGCTGGCAGCCGCCGGGATTGCAGTGACTTCCGGCGTGCTGGAAAAACAAGCCCATGAGATGAACATCGGCTTTTTCTCGCGCATGCAGCGTGGCCGCCCCTGGATACGCATGAAAACGGCGGCCAGCCTCGATGGCATGACGGGTCTGCACAATGGCCAAAGCCAGTGGATTACGGGTGAGATGGCACGCGCGGACGGTCATGCCTGGCGTGCGCGCGCCTGCGCCATCCTCACTGGCATTGGCACGGTCAAAGCCGACAACCCGGAGCTCACGGTGCGCGCACTTGAAACGCCACGCCAGCCGCGCCGCATCATCGTCGACAGCAAGCTGGAGATCAATCTCGACGCGCGCGTTCTGGAAGGCGCAGCAAGCTGGATCGTGAGTGCCATGGCCGATCCCGCCAAGGAGGCTGCCCTGCGCGCTGCCGGGCACGAAGTCATCATGCTGCCCAATGCGACCGGCAAAGTCGATCTGGCTGCCTTAATGCTGGAACTGGGACGGCGCGAGATCAATGAAGTGCATGTGGAGGCGGGCTCCAAGCTCAATGGCTCCCTGATACGCGAAGGCTGTGTCGATGAATTGCTGGTGTACCTGGCCCCATCCCTGATTGGCGACGGGCAGGGCATGTTTGCCTTGCCGGCGCTGCAGCAGCTCGATCAACAATACAGGCTGCGTTTTCATGACGTTAGCAAATTGGGTGAGGACCTGCGCGTCCTGGCCCGCTTTACCCAACCTGAGGAATAGAGAGCATGTTTACTGGAATCGTGGCCGCAGTCGGCAAGATCAACACCGTGCAAGCATTGGAAGGCGGCAGCGACGCTGGCGTGCGTCTGGACATTGATGCGGGTGGCTTGCCGCTGGCCGATGTTGGGCTGGGTGATTCGATTGCCATCAATGGCGCTTGCATGACGGTGGTGGCAAAGACCGACAGCGCATTCAGCGTGGACGTTTCGCGCGAGAGCTTGAACTGCACGGTCGGCCTGGATGCGCCGGGCGAAGTCAATCTGGAAAAAGCGCTGACCCTGGCGGAACGTCTGGGCGGTCACCTGGTGTCCGGCCACGTCGATGGTCTGGGCCAGGTGCATAGCTTCGCCGCGATCGGCGAATCGTGGGAGTTGGTGATCGACGCGCCGGTGGCGCTGGCAAAGTTTCTGGCCTTTAAAGGCTCGGTGGTGGTGAACGGTGTGTCGCTGACCGTGAACCGGGTCGAGGACGTTGCAGGCGCCTGCCGTTTTTCGATCAACCTGATCCCGCACACGATTTCGGTCACCACGCTCAAGCACCTGAAGGCGGGCAGCCAGGTCAATCTCGAAATTGATCTGATCGCGCGCTATGTGGAGCGCATGTTGTCGGCGACGCGAACCTGACTGATGTGACGTGGCTAGCGGCTACTTCACGTGATCCAGGCTAGCTGCGTAGTCAACACCCGCCATTTGCCGTTGTTGCGACCAAGTAAAACGTAGAATGCAATGCCGTCCATTGGGCCCGAGGAAATCGATATCGCGAACAATGCCTGCTGTGATTTTTCGTCTATCCCCGCGCGCGAAACAGAAATCAAATTGTCGGCGCCCGGATACGTGCTGTGGAATTCTTTCCACTGTCCGCCTTCCGTGGCAAACATGTGATCCAGCGTCGCGCTGTCGACGATCTGCCACGCTGTAGTCGGCAAGACCAGGGCAGGTGAATCGTCGAGTGCAGCGCAATCCTCCGCTACCCGTGCGAAATCGTTCATCACTTGTCGAGTCGCCTTGGGCATCCATGTCGATGACCTGCTTTTCGATGTGCGTGCAAAGGTTTCGGAGCAGTTGGTACGGGATTGGAGAACATTCAGCTGAGTGCTCCCCGGCTTGATCTCCAGGCTTTGTAGAAATGAAGCAATGGCTGCTTTTTCGATGTCACGCATCGGCGCTGCCGCCGCGTAGTTGGACAATGCCATTGCTGCAAGGAGGGCCGCGAGACATACGTTGGTCTGTAATTTCATATTGACGCACGCTTCTCGGTTAGGGTTGAAGCACTCGGTGAGCAGCAATCCTGCCAGTTCATTTTCGTTTATCGATACGCTCATCGAGGAACTTGGCCACGACTGGATCGTTGTTTTTCAGATCCCATTTTCCGTCGGTAATTGAGCCAGCAAAGCTCATGCAATAACTGGTCTTAAGCCCCGGATCTGACACTGTTTCCATTGGCGTGGTGAATGCCGTAATTTGCGCTTTGATAGATTGCGGGAGAGTGACCGCGAACAGCTGCTCGATGAACTTTTTGTGCTGTGAGGATGCGCCCGGCTTCTGGGCTGCGGTAATCATCTCTTTCTTGATCAGTTCGTTTTCCTCGAAATACAAGGTATGTCGCTGCTCCCATTCAGCCAAGGCCTGAACGCTCGCATCGCGCGGTTTATTGCCGACTTTGGAGCATACTTCCACGATGCCTTTCAATATCTGCCTCGTGGATTCGGGAGAAACGGCAGCCGCGCCGTAGATTTCGTCGCGATTTTCGTACTTGAGCAGTTGGGCATTTGCTGGCGCCAGCATGCCCAGCAGCAGACTCGCCGCTAAAACCTGCAGCGTGGCATTCATTCCTATTGTTTTCATGGGATGTCCTATGGTGCTGGTTTTACCTGTGTGCGCTTGCAAGGTCTTCTCTCTACTTAGTGTCCGGATACAGCACCATCTGCACATAATTATTCGTGTCGAAATAGCGCCGCGCGGCTTCCTTCAAGTCGTCCGTGCTTAGGGCATTGACCCGCTTTTCATACGCCAGCATTTCCTCTGGATCGGTACCGTACAGGATCGCCGACTGCAAGCCGCTCAGCCAATACCCATTCTCGCGCAGGGACTTCTGGTGGTTTTGCAGCCAGTTCTGCTTCACCTTGTTCAAGTCCGCTACCGATGGTCCCTCGGTTTTCATGCGTTCGATTTCGGCAAAGGTGGCTGCAATGACCTTGTCCACATTTGCCGGGCCGGTTGGAAACTGGGCCGTCAGCACATAGCGCGGACGCGGCACCTTGGATATGCCACCACTTAAGCCGCCACCGTAAATGAGCGACAGTTTTTCACGCAGCACTTCAATGATCCGGATATTCATCACATCAATCATCGCCCCCATGCGCATCACTTCCGGCTCCGAGTAGCTCGTGTCGCCGCTAAAGTTGATCGATACGGTGCTCTTGGCCTCGGAACCGCTATGCAGGTCCTTCTTCACCACGCCGGTCACGGGACGAATTTCCGGATCCTTGTATCCGACCCTGATTTCGGGCGTCGGCAGGCTGGCCAGGTAGGTGGCGATCAGCGGCTTGACCTGGGCGATGTCGAAGCTGCCCACCATCACAAAGGTCATGCCGCGCGCGCTGGCGAAGCGTTCCTTGTAAATCGCAATCGCGCGATCAAGATCGAGCTTGGCGAAATCGTCGGCACGCGGCACGCGCGGAACACGCGGGTGGTTGCCATACATGGTCGTCACCAGCGCATCCTGGAACACCGCTTCCGGCTGCGACAGGGCGTTGCGGGTCGCCTCGATCTGCTTGCCGACGAAGGACTGGAACAGGTTCTGGTCGCGCCGCACCGACGTCATTTTCAGATACACCAGCTGCAGCATGGTCTCGATGTCGCTGCTGCCGCTGCTGGCACCGACCGATTCGCTGTAGCTGCTCAGGCCTGCGCTGACAGTCGCCGCTTTGCCAGCGAGGATTTTGCGCAGGTCCAGCGGCGAATAGTCGCCGGTGCCCATGGCAGCCACCACGGCGCTGGCATAGCGCCCGTTGAAGATGTCGGCATCAGCGACCAGCGATTGTCCACCAAAGCGGGTGGCGCCAAGCAGCACCTGGTCATTGCGAAAATCGGTCGGCTTGAGCACCACCTTGACGCCGTTCGAGAGCGTCAGCGTGGTCAGGCCCAGTCGTTTGTCCTCGGTCTGGCTAACGATGCTGCCGGCCTTGGGTGGATGCTCCATCAGGCTGGCCGCCACAGTTTTTTCATCGCGCTCGGTGACCGCGACTTTCTCCGCCGCGCTGTAGGCAGCGAGCAGCTGCTCGCTCGTTGGCGTGGCCACTTCCGAATTGGTCGCACCCATGAAGACGACCAGCTTGGGCGAGTCCATCGGGATGGTCTCGCGCGCATAGCGATTGACTTCCTCGCGGCTGATCCCGGGCAGCATGTCGCGCGTGTATTCGTATTCGTTCTTGATGCCGGGGATGCTCTCCTGCTCGAGGAAGTTACGGATGAATTCACCGACCAGGTTTGCCGAGTCGGTCTTGTCGCGTTCGACGTAGATGCGCTCTATGCGACGCAACATGTTCTTCTTGGCGCGATCGAGTTCGTCGGCGCTAAAGCCAAATTTGCTGGCCCGCGCATTTTCCTGCACCAGCGCGTCAATGGCCGGCTGCGCGCCACCCTTGCCCAGCGAGGCTGAGGCACTATAGGCTTCGTAGCGCGCAGTCAGGTTACTGACCGCGCTGCTGGCACCCATGTAGGGCGGATCGGGCAATTGCGACAGTTCCTGCAGTCGCGTGTTGAGCATGCTGCTAAACAGGGCGGCCACCATGTCGGCGCGATAGCCGCCATAGGTCGTGCTTTCTTTGGCCGGGCGCACCGGGAAGCGGATCAGGAGCGAATTGCCATTGGCTTCCTTGTCCGTGATGACCACCGCCTCGGTGCTCGCGCGCGGCGAAATGCGCGCTTCAAAACGGGGGCGCTCCTTCGCCGGATTCTTCAGGTCCGAGAAATGCTGCTTGATCAGGCGTTCGGCCTCGCGCGGTTCCAGGTCGCCCACCACCACGACGGCCATCAGGTCGGGGCGATACCAATCCTTGTAGAAGCGGCGCAGGGCATCGGCCGATCCGCTGCGAATGATGTCTTCCTTGCCAATCGGCAGACGTTGGGCATAGCGCGAGCCATTGAATATTTTTGGCAGCAGCAGCTTGTCCATGCGGTCGCGCGCGCCCTTGCCCAGGCGCGCTTCTTCCAGCACCACCGGACGCTCCTGGTCGATGTCGCTGGTGTTCATGGTCAGGCCGCCGGCCCAGTCGCGCAGGACCTGGAAGCCCTTGTCCACGTTTTCGCGCTTGCCCGTGGGGATGGGCAGGATATACACCGTTTCATCAAAGCTGGTATAGGCGTTCAGGTCTGCGCCGAACTGCACGCCGATCGATTCCAGGTAGGACACCAGTTCCTGCTTCTTGAAGTGGGTGGAACCGTTAAAGGCCATGTGCTCGACCAGGTGGGCCATGCCTTGCTGGTCATCGTCTTCCAGGATGGAGCCGGCCTTGACGACCAGGCGCAGTTCCAGCTTGTTCTCCGGGCGCTTGTTTTTCTGCAGGTAGTAGGTCAGGCCATTGGGCAGTTTGCCAATCTTGACCAGTGGTGACACCGGCAGGCGCGCTGCGGGATTGATGGCGGCAGCTGTGGTGCAGACGCTGGCGCACAGCAGCACGGCACTGAGGGTAAGACGGGCAAATTGCTTGAACATGGGCTCTTCACGGAGGGACAACAAGGTCCGAATTCTACTCCGTGACCGGTTCCACGCGCAGTAATTGTGTCTGGCCGCTCATCAGGCGCCCCATTTCTTCGGCAGGCACCGGGCGGCTATACAGATAGCCCTGGACCTCGTCGCAGCCAATCTGGCTGAGGAAGGCCAGTTGGCCCTCGGTCTCCACACCTTCGGCAATGACCACCAGGGACAGGCCATGGGCCAGCGCGATGGTGGCCTGGGCGATGGCGGCGCTGCGCGGTTCGGTGGTGATGTTGCGCACAAAGCTCTGGTCGATCTTCAGTTTGTCGAGCATGAAACGTGACAGGTAACCGAGCGAGGAATAGCCGGTGCCGAAGTCGTCGAGCGAAATGGACACGCCCATTTCGGTCAGGCGCGCCAGTTGCGCCGCTGTCGCGTCGCTGTCGTGCATCATCACGCTCTCGGTCAGTTCAATCTCCAGGTAGCGCGCTTCCAGGCCGCTTTCGCTCAGGGCCTCTGCCACCACCTCGGGTACGGTGCCGGCCATGAACTGGTGGGCAGAGACGTTGACTGCCACGCGCAAGGGCGCCAGGCCCGCGTCCTGCCATGCCTTGTTTTGCAGGCAGGCCTGGCGTATCACCCAGTTCCCGATCGGCAGGATCATGCCGGTGTCCTCGGCCAGCGCGATAAAATCGCCCGGCGCGACCTGGCCCAGTTCCGGACTGCGCCAGCGTAGAAGCGCTTCCATACTGCAGATGCGGCCATCGGCAATTGCTATTTGTGGCTGGTAGTGGAGCGACAATTCGGCGCGTTCGATGGCGCGCCGCAAATGGGTTTCGAGCGACATCCAGCGCAGGGCGTGTGCATTCATTTCGCCCTTGAAGAAGCGAAAGCCATTGCGACCTGTCTCCTTCATGTGCGAGAGCGCGACATCGGCCGCCTTGAGCAATTCGCTTGGGTTGGCGCCGTCGCGCGGGTAGATACTGATGCCGGCGCTGGCGGTGACGATCAGGTCATGGCCGCCCACGTGCACTGGCCGTGAAATTTCCTCGATCAGGCGCCGCGCAGTGCGGTTGATGGCGTCGGAGTCCAGGCAGTCGGTGAGCAGCAGGACGAATTCATCGCCGCCCATGTGAGCCAGGATATCGCCCGGACCTGCCAGGAGGCCCACGCGGCGCGCCATTTCCTGCAGCATGGCGTCGCCCGTTTCGTGACCGAGGCTGTCATTGATGCGCTGCAGACGATCCAGGTTAAAGAGCAGCAGGGCGATCTGGTGCTCGCCATGGCGGGCCTCGGCAATGGCTTCGCGCGTGCGCTGGGCCAGCACCTGGCGGTTGGGCAGCAAGGTCAAGGTATCGTGGTTGCTGAGGAAGTCGACCTGGTGGTGGGCGGCCTGCAGCGCGCTCACGTCGCTCGATACCGAAACATAGGCGTTGACCTTGCCGTCGGGGCCATGCACGGCGTCGATGGCAATCCGCTCCGGATAGACCTGGCCGTTCTTGCGCCGGTTCCAGATCTCGCCCCGCCATTGGCCCTTGGCCGCCAGGCTGTCCCACATGGCGCGGTAAAAGCTGCTCTCGTGGCGCCCGGACGCCAGCAGGCGCGGATTGCGCCCCATGACTTCGTGTTCGCTGTAGCCGGTGACCAGTTCGAAGGCCGCATTCACGCCCACGATGTCGCCGTGCACATCGGTCATCATGATGCTTTCCTGGGTGCTGGCGAAGATGCGGCTGGCAAGGCGCAGGCGCTGCTCGCTCTCGCGCAGGGCGCTGTCGACCAGGTCGCGCGCCTGGGTTTCGGTGGCCGCCAGTTGCTGCAGCCGTGAGAGATGCTGCTCGAGCAGGGCGCCCAGTTGCGCGGCAGCCTCGGGCGCGAGCCCGGACATGGCCTGCGTCAGCTCCTGGCCGGTCGCGGTAATGGCGCGCGCCAGCCGGCTTTCAGGTGCCGCCTCGCACATCAGGCGGTCACTCCCGTCGCTTGGGATGGAGAACAGAGATCGATCGACACAGACAGCATCAGCACTCCGGAAAAAAAGCCGGGGCAAGGCGCGCCCGGGTCAGCTCAGCGATCATAAAGCAGGCTGCGCGTTTGGCGAATGTTAAATTTCAAAACTTGCGGTTTTTCACGCATATTGCATTATTCGTTCCCGTTTCGCAACAACAGTTATCTAAAATATCATGATGCTGGTCGCGCTCGCGCTGGCAAGCCGATGTTTAGGCAGGTTGAAGTCCTGTAAATCCTTTAAAATAGCGGATTGCCTCAAGCATCATCAGGAAGGAAACCGCATGTCCATCTCGAGTACCCAGGAAATCGTTGCCGAACTGCGCGCAGGGCGCATGGTCATCCTCGTGGACGAGGAAGACCGTGAAAACGAAGGCGACCTGGTGCTGGCAGCTGATTTCGTCACCCCTGAAGCCATCAATTTCATGATCAAGCACGCGCGCGGCCTGGTCTGCCTGACGCTCACGGAAGAACGTTGCGACCTGCTGAAGCTGCCGATGATGACGTCGAGCAACGGCACGCAATACGGCACCAATTTCACGGTGTCGATTGAAGCGGCCGAAGGCGTCACGACCGGCATTTCGGCGGCTGACCGCTCGCGTACCGTGCAAATGGCGGTGCACAAGAACGCCACGGCCAGCGATATCGTCCAGCCTGGCCACATTTTCCCGCTGCGCGCGCGCAAGGGCGGGGTCTTGATGCGCGCTGGCCATACGGAAGCCGGTTGCGACCTGACCGGCATGGCCGGCCTGACGCCCGCGTCGGTGATCTGCGAGATCATGAAGGATGACGGCACCATGGCGCGTCTGCCGGACCTGCTGGAGTTTGCCAAAGAACACAATCTGAAGATTGGCACCATTGCCGACCTGATCCACTATCGCAGCGCCAACGAATGCCTGGTCGAGCGGATTGCCGAGCGCTCCTTGAGCACCACCTATGGCGACTTCCGCCTGATTGCCTTCCGTGACAAGCCAAGCGGCGCGGCCCACCTGGCCATGGTGCATGGCGAGCTGAGCCCGGAAAAGGAATCGCTGGTCCGCGTTCACCAACCCGTGTCCATCCTCGATTTGCTGGAAAGCCGGGCCACGACCCACTCGTGGACCATGAGTTCGTCGATGCAAGCGATCAAGCAGTCCGCGCGCGGCGTGCTGGTGCTGCTCAATTGCGGCGAAACTGCCGACGAGCTCTTTGCCCAGTTCAGCGCCCTCGACGCGCCGGAGACGCGGCCCCAGGCGCGCGCAGCCAGCATGGACCTGCGCACCTATGGCATAGGCGCACAAATTCTGAAGGACCTGGGCGTGGGCAAGATGCAACTGCTGGCCAGCCCGCGCAAGATGCCGTCAATGACGGGTTTCGAGCTGGAAGTGACGGGCTACCTGGCCAAACCTGGCGCCTGAAATCCATCCACGTCAACCACACACACTATAAAGAGGGCATGCCATGACCGTTGGTACCTATGAAAGCAATTTGACTGGCGCCGGACTGCGCATTGGCATCGTCCAGGCGCGTTTTAACGCAGACGTGGGCCACGGTCTGCTCTCGTCCTGCCTGGCAGAACTGAAGCACCTGGGCGTGTCGGACGAAGACGTGCTGCACGTGACCGTGCCGGGCGCCCTGGAAATTCCCCTGGCCTTGCAGAAAATGGCGGAAACCCAGCAGTTCGATGCCCTGATCGCGCTGGGCGCCGTCATCCGTGGCGAAACCTACCATTTCGAACTGGTGTCGAACGAATCGGGCGCCGGCATCACCCGCATCGGCCTGGACTACGGCATCGCCATTGCCAACGCGGTATTGACCACGGAAAACGATGAGCAGGCTGAAGCGCGCATGGCAGAGAAGGGCGCTGACGCTGCCCGCGTGGCCGTGGAAATGGCCAATTTGCTCATTGCGCTGGAAGAACTGCAAGCCGACGAAGAATAAGTACCTGTAATAGAAGAACCCGAGAAGATCATGACACTAGAAAAAAGTTTGCACGCCAATCCCAGCAAGAATCGCACGCCGCGCCACCGGGCGCGCGAGTTCGCCTTGCAGGGCCTGTACCAATGGCTGCTCAATAATGAAGACGCCACCACCGTGGTCAACCATATCCGCGCGGCCCACGGTTTCGAGAAGGCTGATGCCGAGCACTTTGCCGGCCTCCTGTATGGTGCCATCAAGGACTCGGTCTCCCTGCGCGAATCGTTTGCCCCCTTGATAGACCGTGGCGTGGCCGAGCTCTCGCCCATCGAGCACGCTGTGCTGCTGATCGGTGCTTACGAGCTGAAAAACAGTCTGGACATCCCGTATCGCGTTGTCATCAATGAAGCGGTCGAGTTGACCAAGTCCTTTGGTGGCATCGATGGCCACAAGTACGTCAACGGCGTGCTGGACAAGCTGGCCCCGAAACTGCGGGCCGACGAAGTCGCTGCCGATACGCGCCGCTAAGCCGCTTTTCTAGCAAGCAGAAGCCGTCCCGCGCAAGCCGGACGGCTTTTTGTTCTTGTGGGGCCGCCTGAAGTGGCGGTTTCAGGCGTTTTCAGACGGTTTCAGAGAGGTTTCAGACCTGGCGCACTGGCCTGCGGGTACAAAGTGGCTACCGCGATGAGCGCCGGCACGGGGCTGGCGTCGCGGGCATATTGACCACTGTCTGAGGAAATCCCATGAGCCGTCTCTGCCGTTTCGCCCTGATCACCCTGATGAGCATCGTTGCTGCTGGCGCCAGCAGCGCGCCGATCACCTACACCATTACCAGCAAGCTTTCGCGGGTCAATCTCTCGATCGAGCATCAGGGCTTCATCCAATTGTCCGGCACCCTGAAAATTACGCCCGGCAGCTTCGTTTTCGATCAACAGGACTGGGCCAAATCGACGGTCGCAGTCACCTTGCCGACCCGTACCCTGGACATGGGAGACGCACTCTGGAACACGCAATTGCGTGGCGACACGAGCTGGAAGGCCCTCTTTGCCAGCGAATTCATCACCTTTCGCAGCACCAAGCTTGAGCGCAGCGATGCCACCCATGGCGTCTTGCACGGTGATTTGACCCTGGCAGGCGTGACGCGGCCAGTCACACTGCAGATGCGCATTAACAAAATTGGCCGCAATGAGGTGAGCGAATACCCGGCAATTGGCATCACTGCCACAGGCAGCATCTTGCGCTCCCAGTTCGGGCTCGATGCCTACCTGGACCTGGTCAGCGATGCGATGACGGTGCAGATCCAGATGGAGGCAGCGCAAGGCGTGGATGTGGATGCGCAGCAGGAAGCCATTGACAATGCCAAGGGTGTGCTGCGTCAGTGAAGGGTCGCCACCAGGGCCTTGCCCGCTTCGCTGGCGATGTCTTCCTGGATTTTCAGCTTGTCGCCCCAAGTGCGGTCGTAGGTCTCGGACCAGGCGACGAAGCCATCGCTGGCGCGGGTCAGGCGCGCCGTGACGCGCAAGGTGTGACCGGATTTGCGTACGCTGCCATCCAGCACGAACGCTACGTGCAGAGCTTTGGCCGCCTCGCGTGCGTTCAGCTGCTTGTCCTTGTCCATATAGGAGGAGGCCGGCGGCGCCAGGCTCAGGCCGGGGACTTTGCTCAGTCTGGCAATGAGTTCTTCGGCCATGCCATCGGCGAATGGTTCTTCATTCATGTCCTCGGTCAAGTCTTCAAAGGGGAGCACGGCGATGCTGCGCGCTTGCGCTTGCATGGCTGATGCGGGCGCGGCGACCGAGCTGCTGGCATGCCAGGCCAGCGCACCGATCCCGCTTGCGGCGAGCAGCGCTGCACTGAGCACCAGGGTGCGAAGGGAGGCTGTCTTGGCCTGCGTTGGCGGGGCGGGCACCTGCGGCCCCATGTCGGGATAGCTGACGGTGGCGATCAGACGGTAACCGCGCCGCGGCACCGTGACTATATAGAGGGGGTGTTTGCTGTCGTCGCCCAATTGCCGGCGCAGGGCAGTAACGGCTTGGTAGACGGAATCGGGCGTCACCACCACATCGCTCCAGACCTGAGCGAGCAGGGTCTCGATGCTGAGGACTTCACCGGCCTGGCGTACGAGGCAGAGCAGCAAGCGCAGGGGACGGTCGTCGAGCTGAACGGTGTCACTGCCGCGACGCAGCGTGCCGTTCGCCGGGTCGACAGTCCAGTCGCCGACCTGCACTAGGCCTAAGTGGTGAGTGGTGAGGGGCACGGGGAACTGGGACGAGTGGAAATGGCAAAATTATATCGCTCAACGTCAACTCTGGCGATGTCGAATAAGCGCAAGATGGCTTCTTCTTTGGGGCTGTGTTGGTTAAAGCGTGTTTGAGAACGCAAATGCGGTCAGCAGGACACAGAAACGAAAAAGCCACCCCGAGGTGGCTTTTCCAATCTTGCGCTTACCAGGATTATTGCAGGGCTGCGACCTGGTTCCCGGCGATGACCGATGGCGCAGGTGGGGCTTTCACAGCAACCACAGGCGCTGGTGCAGGGGCAGGCGTAGGTGCCGGCGCAGCTTGCGGTGGCGTCGACGTTGGCACCGATTTGCCCTTGGCGACTTCTTTCAGGCGATTGTATTCCGCCAGAACACGCGAGCCGTAGCCCGAATCGTTTTCAAAAGCGGCTGCACCCACATAGGTTTTCAGGCCTGCTTCGACCGAACCGCCGCGGCTGACGTATTCCTTGAGGATCTCGGCGCCGACACGGATATTTGTGGCCGGGTTCAAGGCTGCCTTGGCCCCACCCATCTGTTCGAACTTGGCATGGTGAACCTTGGACATGACCTGCATCAGCCCCTGGGCGCCAACGGGACTTTCCGCGAACGGGTTCAGGCCTGATTCGATGGCCATCACCGCCAGGATCAGCAGGGGATCGAGTTTGATCTCATGCGCCGTGCTGTAGGCCGTGGTGACCAGCATATTGGTGGCGTCACCTGCCACCCGATAGCGCTTGGACAACCAGCTTGTGACGAACTGCTGCTGCTTCTTATTAGCCAGCATGGCCTTTTCCTCTGCGCTCAGGGCAGCAGGGGTGGCAGCGTCGGCCGGTGGGACACCTGCCTGGGCGTCGGCGTCTGGCGCGCCAGCCTGGGCCACGACTGCCGGCGCCGGTGCCAGCAACAGGGATAACTGGGTTGCCGCCTCGGGGCGGGTATACAGTATGGCAAGGACCGCCAGGGCGGACAGACCAACAATGGTCAAAGTGTGCTGCGCCGTGGTCAAGAGACCACGTACCGCTTTCGTGACGGAAGACCACGTCACTGGCTGGGTCGCCATGGTGTGGGCCAGCTTGGTGGCCCCGTTGAAACGATTTATCATCGAATTCCCCTTTGTCGCGACAAAAGCGATCCCAACGCCGCGTATTAGCGCAGCGGGCTCACCAGTTGCCGTGCATCAGAAATATCGCTATCGCCGCTTGTGCGGTCGATGAACGCCGTCATTGCTTGCTTCAGCTGGCTGTTCCCTGTGGTATTGGGCCAGTGGCAATACAACTGTTGTCGGGGGTTAGGCAGACGCCTCGAAAACACTCCTTAAAAATGTCGTTGGGGCCCCGACCCCGTGAATGGTTGAGAACAGCTAGAATTGGGTCCTTGGACGCAGCTGCCTCATCAACTAAGCCGAATTGTAGAAGCTGGTTTATATCAAGTCAATACTAACACTCTTGACTCTTATTACTTTTAGATCTAGCTTTTTATAGTGCATTGCAGCAAACCCCTGATAAATCAACCACTTGGGGTAGCTTTTTCAACAACCCTGTCGTGAACAAAAAAACCAATTTAAACCGATGAAATATTCAGATTTGCGGGATTTCGTTTCTCAACTGCAAGAAATGGGTGAATTGAAGCGTATTTCCTTGCCAGTTTCACCATATTTGGAGATGACAGAGGTCTGCGACCGCACTTTGCGCGCCGGCGGACCGGCTTTGCTGTTCGAAAAACCGAGCGGCCACTCGATGCCGGTGCTGGGCAATCTGTTCGGCACGCCGCAGCGCGTGGCGCTGGGGATGGGTGCGTCCGATGTGAGCGAGCTGCGCAAGATTGGCCACGTGCTGGCGCAGCTCAAGGAGCCCGAGCCGCCCAAGGGCTTCAAGGACCTGATGGGCTTGGGTTCCCTGGTCAAGGCCGTATGGGACATGTCGCCCAAGGAGACGCGGGGCGCGCCTTGCCAGGAGATCGTGTGGGAAGGCGCCGACGTCGACCTGGCGCGCCTGCCGATCCAGCACTGCTGGCCTGGCGACGTCGCCCCTCTTATTACATGGGGGCTGGTTATTACCAAGGGGCCGCACAAGAAGCGCCAGAATCTGGGCATCTACCGCCAGCAGGTGCTGGGGCCGAACAAGGTCATCATGCGCTGGCTGGCGCATCGCGGTGGCGCCCTCGATTTTCGTGAGCATGGCATTGCCACCAAGGGCCAGCCGTATCCGGTCGCCGTGGCCTTGGGCGCCGACCCGGCCACCATCCTTGGTGCCGTCACGCCGGTGCCGGACAGCCTGTCCGAGTACCAGTTCGCAGGCCTCTTGCGCGGCAGCCGCACGGTACTCACCAAGGCCATTGGCAGCGAACTGCGGGTGCCGGCATCGGCAGAAATCGTCCTGGAAGGGCATATCTACCCCGATGCCAGCCACCCCACAGGCTACGAGCATGCTCTGGAAGGTCCCTATGGCGACCATACTGGTTACTATAATGAGCAGGACAGCTTCCCGGTCTTCACGATCGACCGCATCACGATGCGGCGCGATCCGATTTATCACTCCACCTATACAGGTAAACCGCCGGACGAACCGGCCGTGCTGGGCGTGGCCTTGAACGAGGTGTTCATCCCGCTGCTGCAAAAGCAGTTCAGCGAGATCATCGACTTCTATTTGCCGCCCGAAGGCTGCAGCTACCGCATGGCGGTGGTGCAGATGAAAAAGCAGTACGCCGGTCATGCCAAGCGGGTAATGTTCGGGGTATGGAGCTTTCTGCGCCAGTTCATGTATACCAAGTTCATCATCGTGGTCGACGAAGACGTCAACATCCGCGACTGGAAAGAGGTCATCTGGGCCATCACCACCCGGGTCGATCCGCTGCGCGACACGCTCATGGTCGATAACACGCCCATCGACTACCTCGATTTCGCCTCGCCAGTCAGTGGACTTGGCAGCAAGATGGGTATCGACGCCACCAACAAGTGGCCG
>JBJMVX010000236.1:0-29444 GCA_045810445.1 Massilia sp. | reverse complement strand
GACGGCTTGCAGTACAAGGCCGGCGGCAGCACCACCGACGCGAATGGCCAGACGGCGGCAGTCAATGCCATGTGGGGGCTGATGAATACCTACGACATGCTCAAGAACGTCATGGGCTGGCAGTCGCTCGATGGCCAGAACAATGCCTCCTACATTGCGGCCCACGTCAACACGGCTTACGACAATGCGTATTACAGCGATACCTGCAAATGTATGTTCATCGGCGACGGGTCCTCGTTCAATAGCCTGGGCGCGATCGATGTGGTGGGACACGAAATGGGGCACGGGGTCACTGCCGCCACCTCGGGCCTGCTGTACTTTGGCGAATCGGGCGGCTTGAACGAGTCGAGCTCGGACATCAATGGCGAGGCGGTCGAAGCCTACGCACGGGCAGGCGGGGCCGGCAGCCAGATCGCCGAGCGCGGCAATGACTGGGTGATGGGCAAGGAGATCAGCAAGACGGGCACGCCGCTACGCTGGTTATATAAGCCCAGCAAGGATGGCAGTAGCCCGGACGCCTGGAGCAGCGCCTTGAAACGCCTGGACGTGCACTATGCCAGCGGCCCGAACAACCGCATGTTCTACTTTTTGGCGCAGGGCTCGAAGGCCGAGCCGGACAGCGATTACTACAGCAAATACCTGGTCAAGAAACCGGCTGCCATGCATGGCATAGGCACCGACAAGGCGTACCGCATCTGGTTCAAGGCGGCCACCACCAAGTTCACGATGGTGACCAACTACAAGGATGCGCGCGCCAAGATGATCAGCGCGGCCCAGGAGTTGTATGGCACGGCCAGCCGCGAAGTGCAGGCCGTGCAGCGGGCCTATGCGGCCATCAATGTGGGGGACGACATCGACGAGCAGGCGCCCTAGGGTTTGCGGGTGCCGGCCACCAGCACGCCGGCGCCCGCCACCATGGCTATCACACTGGCCCACAGGGGAATGTTGACGGTTTTCTTTTCCGAGACCGACAGGGAGATTGGTCCCAGCTCGGCCTTGGTGCTTTCCTTGGTGTAGCTAAAGCCCCCGAGCGCAAGGCCCAGGATGCCGCCAACGAGCAGCACGATGCCGATGATTTTTGTGGTGTTCATGGTTCTTCCTTGTTGTTGTTTTGATGGTGCGCGGTTTTAGTCGGCCAGCATGGGGTAGGGGTTGAGTGGCGTGCCCTTCCACCATTGCTTTTCAGGCGTTAAGGCCACGACCGCAAAATGCAGGTGGGGCGCGGCCGGGTTGGCGTTGCCGGTCGAGCCGACATAGCCAATGAGCTCGCCGCGCTTGATGGGCGCGCCTTCCTTCAGGCCATCGGCATAGCGCTCCAGGTGGGCATAGTAGTAGGCGTATTTTTCGCTCGGGTCGAATTCATACACGGTCAGGCCGCCCGGCTTGCTGTTGAACAGTTTGGCGACCTTACCGTCGGCAACGGCAAACACCTTGGTGCCGGCCGGCGCCATGATGTCAAGCGCTTCATGGTGGCGTTCCGTGCCACGCGGCTGGTCGAAGTTGTCCGACAGCTGAGCATACTTCACACCGTCGACCGGCACCAGCAGCTTGCTGGGCGTGTCGCTCGCAGGCGCCGGCGCATCGCTGGCGGTGGGCGCGACGCTCGGGCGCAGGGGCAGATCCGCTTCGCTCAGATCGGTCGAGACCAGGGTGCTGGGCGCGTTGAGGGTGGGCGGCACGACTGGTGTGACAGTCAGGGGCGCTGGCGTGGGAACGAGGGCCACAGCCGGCTGGCCGGGTTCATGCCCGATCTGACGCAGGTAGAGGAACAGGCCGAGGGCGCCCAACAGCGCGCCGGCGACGAAAGTCATTAGCCATTTCATGGTGCTTCCTTTTTTTTATGGTGGTGGGTGAGGAATTCATTCCTGCATGAGGACTTCGGTGCCCGCGCCGACTGCCGTGCTCACCGCCAGCACGTCCCAGTTGGTCAGGCGGATGCAGCCATGTGACTGGGTCTTGCCAATGGCAGCGGGCACGGGTGTGCCGTGGATGCCGTAGTGGGGCTTGGACAGGTCGATCCAGGCCACGCCAACCGGGTTGTTGGGGCCGGCTGCGATGGTGGCCTTTTTCTCGCCCGGCTCGGCGTCCCAGAACAGGGCAGGGTTGTAGTGGAAGACGGGATTCTTGGAAATGCCATTCACCTTCCAGTGCCCGATGGGCAGGGGATCCTTGTTGGTGCCGGACGAGGATGGATACTGGGCCATCAACTTGCCGTCGACGTCGTACAAGGCCAGGGTACGGTCGCTGCGGTCGACCACGATCTTGCCAGCCTTGGGCAGGGGTTCGGTATCGAGCACATTCGGTACCAATAATTGCTCACCCACCTTGTTCATGTCCTTGCCGGGATTGAGGCGCTGCAGCAGGGCCGGGCTGGCATGGAATTTTTCACCGAGGCCTTCGAGCGAATTGGCGTAGCCCAGGCTGGGCAGTTTGGCCTTGTCGGCCATGGCTTCGGGTATCGTCTGGAAAGGCCCGGCCAGGTCGGCCTCGGTAATACTGTAGTTGACCAGGGCCGCGCTGCTGTCAGCGTTCAGGGCCGCCCAGGTGGGTGCGTCGAGCTGTCCGCTCTCCTTCACCCCGTGCAGACGCTGAAAGCCGGTAATGGCCATGCGCAAGTTGGCACCCGCTGCAGCATCAATTTCACCCGAGGAGAAATGAGCGCGGTCCAGGAGTACCTGGGCGCGCAGCGTGCTGGCGCTGTCGTTTTTGGCAGCGGCGCCGTCCTTGCCTGCCTCGTTCACCAGTTCGGCAGTGAGCGCGGCAGGCGCTTTGGCGCGCGGCGCCGCTTGTACTGGGCCGCTGGCCAGGGCCGCGCTGGTGAGGCAGGCGGCGATGATGCACAATGTTGGATGTTTCACGGTGAGCCCCGAAAAGATGCGTGTTCGATAGGCTCAGATTAATTCCTGTCAGACATATCGTCTGTGCGGCACCGTACTTATGGGGGAGAGCATGAGGCATTACCGCATGAGCGTGCTGCCGGGAGGATGGACAGTGGCGGTGTCGAGCGAGCGCAGCCTCCTGGCCAGTGCCGAAGAGGCCGGGCTGATCATTCCTAGCTCCTGCCGCAACGGCAGTTGCCGCACCTGCATGTGTCAGCTGGTGAGCGGCAGCATACGCCACAGCGTTGCGTGGCCAGGCTTGAGCAGTGATGAAAAGCGCGAGGGCTGGATCTTGCCGTGCGTGGCGCAGCCCCAGTCGGACTTGACACTGGCGGCGCCGGCAGCGCGCCTGGCGCTGCCGGTGACCTTAGCTTAGAACTGTTCCCATTCTTCGTCGGCACCGTTGGCCAGGGCTACGCGTTGCGGTGCCTGGGCGCCGAGCCGGCGCACTGGGGCTGTCTGGCGCGCCGGTGGACGCGCTGCACGGGAAGCCTGCGCCCCGGCCTGGGGCGCCAGCTTGAAGATGCTCACCACTTCGGCCAGCGTGGCCGCCTGTTCCTGCATTGAGCCGGCGGCAGCTGCCGCTTCTTCGACCAGGGCTGCATTTTGCTGGGTCACTTCATCCATCTGGGCGATGGCCGAATTGACCTGTTCAATGCCCACGGTCTGCTCGGAACTGGCGGAGGCGATTTCGGACATGATGTCGGTCACGCGCATGATCGAGTCGACGATTTCCGCCATGGTGACACCGGCCTGATCGACCAGCTTGCCGCCCGCGTCGACCTTGTCGACCGAGTCGTTGATGAGGGTCTTGATTTCCTTGGCCGCCGCAGCCGAACGCTGGGCCAGGTTGCGTACTTCCGAGGCCACCACGGCAAAGCCGCGTCCCTGTTCGCCAGCGCGCGCTGCTTCCACGGCAGCGTTCAAGGCAAGGATGTTGGTCTGGAAGGCAATGCCATCGATGACGCCGATGATGTCGACAATCTTGCGCGAGGAATCATTGATCGAGGACATGGTGTTCACCACTTGCGCCACCACGCTGCCGCCGCGCTGGGCCACTTCGGAGGCGGTTACCGCCAGCACATTGGCCTGGCGCGCATTGTCGGCGTTTTGCTTGACGGTGCTGGTCAGCTCTTCCATGGAGGAGGCGGTCTCTTCGAGCGAGCTGGCTTGTTCTTCGGTGCGGGACGACAGGTCCAGGTTGCCCATGGCGATCTGGTTGGAAGCGGTGGCAATGGTGTCGGTACCGCTGCGCACCTGGCTGACGATCTTGACCAGGGATCGGCGCATGGCCTCCATCGCATACAGCAGGCTGGCGCTGTCGCCCTCGCGGGTGACAATGGCCACGGACAGTTCGCCGCCTGCAATGGTACTGGCAATCTCGGCTGCATACGCCGGTTCGCCGCCCAGTTGCAAGGTCAGCTGGCGCGTGATCCACAAGCCAATGCCGATGCCGGCGCACAGGCTCGCGGCCACCAGGACCAGCATCAACAGGCGGCTTTCCCGATAGAGGGCGGTGGCTTCAGCGGCCGAGGCCGCCGCAGCCTTTTCCTTGTTCTTGCCCAGGGCGTCCATCTTGTCGTCGACCGAGTTGGCCAGCGGGGCCAGGGTGCTGAACAGGAAGGCGAGGGCTGCCTGACGCGCTTCCGCACCGTCTTCCTGGCTCATTTTCCCCAGCTCGGCGCGCGCTTTGTCATAGGCCAGCAAGCCGGCGTCGAGTTCGACGAACAAGGCCTTGGCCTGGGAGGTACGGAACAGGGGACGGGCCGTGTCCAGCTCCTGCTGCATGGTTTTTCTGGCCTCCTCGGCCGAGGCAATGAATTTGGCTACGGCATCCGGGTTGGTGGCCAGCAGCACGTTGCGCGTGGAGCGCGCGATGTACACCAGATTGATGTTCGCTTCCTTGACCGCGGAAATACCCAGCAGGTCGTTGTGATAGGCACGCTCGGCCTGGTCGTTCATCTTGGACATGTTCCAGATGCCAATGCCTGCCACCAGGGCGCCCGCCAAGGCAATGAGGGAAAAGCCGGCCAGCAAACGCGTGCGCACGGTGAGGGTGTTGAACATGGTGATCTCCTGTTTTCGTTGAGACAGCCGGACGCGAGGGCGACCGCGTAGTGCATGAACTCTGGCAGGGATAAGGCGAGCGAAGGGACGTTACGGCGGCAGCGGGGCGATGGCTGCGACTAACTACAACTTACTTGAACACTTTGTAAAAGTTAATCGCTATTCGTTCGGAAGGGAAAATGAGGGCAGCAGCGCCACACTTTGTCGCGCTGCTGCAACGCTGTGTAAATTGGTGATTATTTATCGATGCCCAGCGCCTGTTCGATGACAGGCACGATCAAGGTCCAGGCAGGCGAGCTCGCGGCAATTTCGTCGTAGTGGCTGGCGCCAGGCAGGATCAGCACTTCGGCCTGGTCGCCGGCAGCCCGGGCACGCGCGGCATAATCGTGGGCTGCGCGCGGCGGCGAGATGGTGTCGCGCTCGCCCGTGATCAAGACCGTGCGGCTGCCATTGGGCATCAGGTCGGCAGCATTGGTGTCGGCATAGACATCGGGACGGCTGGCGCTGGGCAGGCCGGCCAGTTGCACCATATCGCGTCCACAACTACTTTTGATCAACTCTTTTTCTCGGCGCAAGTCCGCCAGGCCGCCCAGGCTGATGATCTGGCGCACCGGCAGCACATTGGCCTGGAACAGGGGGCTGCTGGCCGGAATGCGGCTGCGTCCGGCAATCCATTGCACCAGCTGGCCGCCAGCGGAGTGGCCCATGGCGACGATGCGGCTGGTATCGAGCTGGTAGCGCGGCGCCTGGGCAGCCAGGCTGGCCAGCGCAGCGTGGATGTCCTGGTAGGTGCCCGGATAGCCGCCACCGGCTTCGTCGCTGCGCCGGTATTCCACATTCCACACGGCGATGCCGCGCGCAGCGAGCGCGCCTGCCACATTGCGCATTTGCGTGATGCCGCCAAATTCAATGGTCCAGCAACCACCGTGGACCAGAACCACCACAGGGAAGGGGCCGGGTCCGTCCGGGCGAAACAGTTCGGTGAATTGCGAGGGTGCGCTGCCATAGGCAATGGTGGCGGTGGGGGCCGGTCCGGAGAGGGCCAGGTAGTCCTGCACCGTCATCGGGGCGGCCACGGCAGCGGTGCCGGACAGGAGCAGGGCGGACAGGGCGGCGGGGAGGGGCAGGTTCATGGGTCTCGCAGTAGGTCTGGGCCAGGGTCAGGGTAGGCGAACTATACCGAGTTTCGCCTGCTGCCGCGAGGCCTGGTGCGCACGATTGCGCGCGCGACGGCCATTTCAGGTGGTCCATGCTAGGCTCGCGACAACGAAACGCTAGCGAAGGGGTGGCCATGGACAGCAGCACCGAACAGTACAAGGGCTTTGCCATCAGCGTACGCGCTGTGAAGGATTGCGAGGACCTGTGGGATTTCACGTACCAGATCAGCGGGCCGGGCAGGGAAACGAGCACACGCAGCCAGAGCGCTGGCGGTCATGCGACGCCGGCGGTGGCCTGTGCGGCAGGCCTGACGGTGGCCCGCATCGAAGTCGACAATTTGCTGGCCATGTCCGCGGGCGGCGCGCCAGCACAGGGAGCCTCCTCATGAGCGCGCATGAAGCCCATTCCACGCCTGATCCGGACGCTCCCGAGCCCAAGCCGGGGCCGATTCCCGATGACGTGCCCCCGCCCGTGCATGCACCGGTCGAGGAGCCACGTGCGCCTCAGCCGCCCATCAAGGCGGCCTTGCCATAATCAGTGCTCCTGCTCCTCGGGCGGCGCGGGCGGCAAGGGCGGGATGCTGCGTATCATTTCTTCGGTCTCCAGCTGGCTGGGCGGCTTTTCGCCACTGCCGATATCGGCTTCGTCGTGCAAGGCATGGGTGGGTTCTGGCTGCTGTTGAGTGTGCGGGGTAGGCATAAAGGCGCTCCATCTTGGCTCCGCGGACAGGCGGGAATGAAGGCCATGCTAGCAGCGCGCCTGGCAGACCGGCGCGCGCCTTGTGCGTAACGATATGTTAATGCTTGTTGCTGCAAGGGTACAACATGCAGAAAAGTGCAGTGCAGCATGTGGTGGCCAGGCTGCTTTGTTTCATAATCAAAGCGTCATCCGATTTCTTGTCCACGAGGAGAACACCATGGGCACTTCCTTATATAACAAGATTCCCCTTGGTCGCAGCTCGGCATTGAGCAGTACGCCGGTGCGCATTGCGCTGCTGCTGACCGCGTCGCTCAGCATCGCCCTGGTCTGGCTGGCCCTGCGCCACCTGGGCTGACAAGCGGCGCCCCTCATTGCCGGTTGCTGTGGCCGGCCTGTGCGGTTACCATGTGGGCCGCACTGGCCCACCTTGAAAGCTGCAATGAAGAATGAAAAACTGACTGGCGACGAATACGACGCGCTTGGCCACATCGAGCGCGGCGCTGCCCATGACCGGGTCAATGCCTGCGTCGGGCGCAACGCCAAGCGCCTGTCCGGCCTGAAAATGATTGAATACGCGCGCGACGGCCGCGTGGCGCTGACTGAAAAAGGGCGCCAGGTGCTGTTTCTGCGGCGCTGCATCGCTGCGCTGCGCGCCCTGGTGGCCGACCCGGCAGCCAAGCTGGACGCCGACATCGCCCTGTTCCTCGGCAAAAAATCCCATATCGTGGCACTGGAAGGCGGCGGTCACGGCATTACCGAGCGCGGTCGCGAATCCTTGGCAGACATTGAGGCCCAGGACCAGAAATAAGCACTTGAATAACACAAGCCTGCAATGACACCGGGGCCAGGCCGCCATTCTCAGATGGCGGGCTGGCCCCGGCTGCGTTAATGCGGGAAAAAATCAGTAGTTGCGGCGGCGACCCGGATAGACCAGGGTGCGGATGGCCACTTCTGGCGGCACGTTCATGGCGTTGAGAAACTCTGCCACTTGCTGCAAACCCAGCGTGGGGATGGCGGCAATGGCCTGGTTCACCACATCGCGGGTGCGGAAATCGGTGCGGGCTGCGCGCTGCTGGGTGCTGGGCTGATTCATGATACGTCCTTCACGGCCAAATAAATGCTGATGTACAAATGATAGTCTATTTCTGCCAGTGATGTTCAAAAAACCATGAAGTTTCTCAAACTATTTCATGCTGCACGGGTATCGTCCTGAACTGTTTGTGCGGGCAAACAACGTTTCTGTTGCAGCAAGGTTTCAAACTGCTCGGCCGGGAGCGGTCGGCTAAAGAAATAGCCCTGCATTTCATCGCACTGGTGGCGCCGCAAATAGGCCAGTTGTTCGGCCGTTTCCACCCCTTCTGCAATCACGTCCAGCTGCAGATTGTGGGCCAGGGTAATGATGGAAGCCACAATGGCCGCGTCCGAGGCGTCGCGCGTGATGTCGGAGACGAAGGAGCGGTCAATCTTGAGTACATCGATGGGAAAGCGCGACAGATAGGACAGGCTGGAGTAGCCCGTACCGAAGTCGTCAATGGAGAGGTTCACGCCCAGTTTTTTCATGCCGTGCATGGTTTCCACGGCCAGCGTGACGTCACTCATGAACAGGCTCTCGGTCAGTTCGATTTCCAGGCGGTCGGGCGCCAGGCCGCTGTCGGCCAGCACGGCTGCGATATCGTCGAGCAGGTTGGGCGCGGCAAACTGGCGTGCTGACAGATTGACAGCCACCCGCAAATTGCCGAGTCCCGCATCTTGCCACGCCTTGTTTTGCAGGCAGGCCGTGCGCATGACCCAGGCCCCGATCGGCACAATCAGGCCGGTTTCCTCGGCCACGTGCACGAAGCGGTTGGGCGCCACCATGCCCAGCTCCGGGTGCTGCCAGCGGATCAGCGCTTCCATGCCCACCACCTGGCCACTGGCCAGATTGACCTGGGGCTGGTAGTGCAGCACGAATTCATTGCGCTCTAGCGCGTTGCGCAGCGCCCCTTCAATGCGCACCCGTTCCAGCGCTTCCTCGTTCATGGCCGGGGTGTAGAACTGGAAGTTGTTGCGTCCCAGCTTCTTGGCGCGGTACATGGCAATGTCGGCGTGTTCGATCAGGCTGTCGGTACTGGTGCCGTCGCTCGGGTAGGCGGCCACGCCAATACTGCAGGTGACGAAAAACTCCTTGGTGCCCAGCAGGACAGGCTGGGCCACGGCATCCATCAGGCGCTGCACGATGTCCGGGTTCAAGCCTTCGCCTTCATGCTCGGTGAGGATGAGGACGAATTCGTCGCCCGACAAACGGGCCACGGTGTCGGTGTCGCGCAGGGCAGAGCGCAAGCGCGCGGCAACGGTCATCAGGAGCACGTCGCCCGCCTTGTGGCCCATGCTGTCGTTGACGAACTTGAAGCGGTCCAGGTCGATCAGCATCACCCATACCGGGCGCAGACTGCGCGCCGAATAGGCCAGCGCCTGGCTCAGGCGGTCTTGCAGCAGGCTGCGGTTGGGTAGGCCCGTCAGTACGTCGTGCTGGGCCACATGCTGGATGCGCTGTTCGCTGACCTTGCGCGCCGTGATGTCGGTGCCGGTGCCGCGGTAACCGGTAAATTGGCCGTCGGCGTCGAAGATCGGTTCGCCATTGACGCAGAACCAGCGCAGTTCGCCAAACTCGTCGCGCGTGGCGTATTCCAGGTCGTCAAAAGGCAGCCTTTCCATCAGGCGCGCGATATGGGCGCGGCCCCAGTCGCTCTCGGCCATGTCGGGCACGGTTTCCCAGCGCGTGCGTCCGATCAACCACTCTTGCGGGATGCCGCCTTTTTCACCGATGCCGCCCGTGATGTTCACATAGCGCAGCTCGGCGTCCTGTTCCCAGTACCAGTCGGAGGACATGGCCACCAGTTGGCGGAAACGCTGCTCGCTTTGCTGCAGTGCCGCTTCGGTGCGCTGCCTTGCCTGCACGTCTTCCTGCAACAGCTCGTTCGATCGTTTGAGGTCGGCCGTGCGCTCGGTCACCAGGCGCTGGACGCGGCGCGAGCGCTCGACCAGGGTTTGCACGAAGGCGCTCATCAGGAGCGCAAAGAGCAGGCCGCCAACCAGGGTCGAGAGCGAACCGAGGTGGTTGGGTATCCAGGGGCGGGGACCGGGCGTGACCAGCACATGCCAGGGTTGGCCGGCGATGTCGAGCGTGCTGCCCCAGGGTTCGCCTGCGCCCGGGGCCAGCCAGCGGGCCAGGGACGAGCGCGCAGGCGGGGCCGATGCCCCGTCCAGCGCCGCGCTGGCATAGACCAGGTGGGCCGGGTCGGGCGCAGCACTGACATACACCGACACCAGCACGCTGGGGTCGGCATTGAGTTTGCCGCCGTCGAGGATCTGGCGCACCAGTTCGGCGCCGCGGATGATCGCTGCCGTGTCGCCGATCTGGGCAGCGCTGCGCTGGGCCGCAGTGGCTAGGGGCGCGCCAGCCTGGTACACCGGCATGATGACTTCAAAGCCGCCATTGCGGCGCGCATCCTGCGCAAGGCTCAGTAAGCCGGTGGCTGCGGGGCGCTGCTCGTGGACGGCGCGCTCGAGCGCGGCCTTGACGGTGGTGTTCTCGGCCACGTTCAAGCCGAAGGCGGCCTGGTTGCCAGCCATGGGCTCAAGGTAGTCGACAATGCTGTAGAACGCGCGCTGTGGCGCAAGATGCGCGCCGGCGCCGCTCATTTCCGTGATGCGGGTGCCGGGCACAACGGCCGAGAGCGCCGCTTCGGTGGCCGCGCGTTCCTCGCCCTTGACCAGGCGGTGGAAATTGAAGGCCTGGATAAAGCGGTGGCGCGCCAGGAGCGGCGTGGTGAAGTCATGGAACTGCTGGCGCGACACTGGTTCAACGGCGCCAAAGAGCTGGTTGGTGACGGCCAGCACTTCCACCGCTTCATCGAGGCCTTCGCGGATGGCCGCAGCGCGCACCCCGGCCCGCTGCTGGAAACCAAGGTTCAGCTTGTCATACTCGAGGCGCGCGATGGCAGCCGAGAGCAGCACGCTGGCGGCCACACCGCCGGCCAGGGTCAGGAGCGCGGCAACTGAAATCGACCGGGCCGGACGGCTTTGCGACATGTACTGATTCCTAAGAGTGGCGTGGTGGCCATGTGGATGTCACGGCAGTGTGTCATGAAATGACGATATGGGGCAAATACATTGCCTTAAAGCAATAAAATAATCCGTTAGTGTTGTCTTTTGGAACGTTTCGGACGGTGACGCAACCACCATACCAGGCTGCGCACCAGCAGCCGGTTCAGTAGCGTGCTGCCCAGGCCGTTGCGCCGCACCAGCCAGCGCTGCAGGCGCAGCGCACGCGGCGCGGCGGCCAGGTCGCCGGGCGTGGCCTTGACGGCAAACAGAATGCGGTTGTTGCCAGCCACGCCCTCGAAGCGGCACACGCGCCCGTCAAACATCAGGTCCAGCCTTGCCAGCATGGCCGGGTAGTGTGGATCGTAACTGAAGATATTGGCCACCAGGACTGCGCCATGGCGCAGGGCGCGCCGGCAGTGGCCATAAAAGCGGGCGCTTCCCAGAGCCGGTGGCAGGCCGTCGCGGTCAAAGCCGTCGACCACCAGCACGTCGGCGCAGTCGCGCTGTCCGGCCAGCCAGAGGCTGGCGTCCGCATGGATGACCTGGAAACGGTGATCGTCCTCTGGCACGGCAAACTGGGCGCGCAGGGCGATCACGTCCGCGCGCAGTTCAAGCACGCTGATGCGGGCCTGGGGAAAGCAGCGGTAGCAGAACTTGGCCAGCGAGCCCCCGCCCAGTCCCACCAGCACGATGTGGCGCGGATCGGGCACGAACAGGGCAAAGGCCATGATGGCGCGGCAATAGGCCAGCACCAGGTGGTCAGGATCGGCCAGCAGCATCGCGCTTTGCAGCTCGCCCTCGGCAAAGGCCAGCGTGCGCAGCTTGCCGCTGGTGTGGACCAGGGGTGGCGGTGCAGGCGGAGCAGGCGCGCTGAGGGGCGTGGTGCGTGGCGGCATGGGCATCTGGAGCGAAGAGCGTGGGACCAGTATAGCCGCTGACAGCGCCCGCACGCATGGCTTGTTGATGGGCAGGGGTTTCTGATAAGCTGATCCTGACCGAACCTGCCGAGGCCCCCTCATGTTCCTAGACCACCCGACCATTACCGCGACAAACAGCTTGACCGAGCCGGACCGGATTGAACGGCTGACGCGGGTCTACGGCTATGCCGTGGCGCTGGCCGACGCCAGTGGCGTGGGCGAGGGCTTCATTGAAAAATTCAGTCAGTTACACGACCACAAGGGGACCCTGATCGTGTTCTGGATCGCCACGCCCAACGAGGCCGAGCGCGAGTTCTTTGCACGCGCCTGGGCCAGCAAGATAGGCGATGGCAGCCTGAACGTCGAACACGAAACCTGAGACTGGCGCCGCCATGGACATCACCACCATGGTCCTGGCGCTGGCGATGGGCAACCTGACGCTGTGCGCGGCCCTGTTTTTCTATGAGGCCGATGGCGGCAAGACGGCCAGCCTGTCGACCTGGACCATTTCCAAGCAATGCCAGGCCGCCGCCTGGCTGCTGCTGTACTTTCGCGGCAGCGGTCTGGTGCCCGACCCCATTTCCATCCCGGTGGGCTACGCCGTCCTGTTCATCGGCGTCGCGCTCGAAGGGGGCGCCCTGTGGGAAGGGGGCGGGCATCTGCACTGGCGCCGTCTCTGCTACCCGCTGCTGGCGCTGGCCATCGCGGCATTTTGGACCTGTTACGTCATCGATGAAATCGGCTTGCGCGTGGTGGCAGCGGCCCTGATTTTGGGTGCCTGTTATCTGTCGGGCGCCGTGGCGCTGGCCACCGGCTGGCGCGGCGCCACGCTGCTGCGCCGTTTCCTGGTCATTGCCAGCACGGCCCTGGCGCTGCTGGTGGCCGCGCGTGGCCTGCTGGTGCTGTTCATGCCCGGCGGCTGGGGCTGGTTGACGAATGGGGTGCTGCAGTCGCTCTCCTCGGGCGCGTTTTATGTGCTCATGCTGCTGGGCGCCTTTGGCTACCTGCTGCTGGCGCGCGAACAGCAGCAGCGCGAGCTCGAACGCCTGGCCCTGGTCGATCCGCTCACCGACGTGCCCAATCGACGCGGTTTTTTCGACAAGCTGGCCCCCTGGATGGCGCTGGCGCGCCGGCCTGGCCAGCCGACCGCCCTGGTGCTGCTGGACCTGGACCAGTTCAAACGCGTCAACGACAGTTATGGCCACCCGGCCGGCGACGCCCTGCTGCGTCAGGTGATCGACGTGTGCAAGAAGCAGTTGCGCGACAGCGACCAACTGGGCCGGCTCGTTGGCGTGGAGTTTGCCCTGCTGCTGCCGCGCACCGGCATGGCCGAAGCGCTGCTGGTGGCCGAGCGCATGCGCGCGGCCATTGCCGGTGGCGCCATCAAGACCGAGCGGGCCATGATTTCCATGACCGCCAGTTTTGGCGTCACCACCATCCGGCCCGAGGACAGCACCGTCAGCCTGTTCAAGCGGGCCGACGAAGCACTGCAAAAAGCCAAGCAGCGTGGGCGCAACCAGGTCGCCGAGGCGGACCCGCCCCAGGAGGTGCCGGCGTGAGCGCGCCGCGCCCACGTCATGAAGAGGTCATCGTTGGCAGGTATGGTGCTATTTTGACCGTCGGAGCCTGCCTGTATGTTCGTTCTGGAGAAAGAAGCTTCGATGTACGCCGCCGTTGATCTCGGTTCCAACAGTTTTCGCCTGCATGTGGGCAAGCACGATGGCGAGTCCATTCGCGTGCTCAAAAGCTTGCGCGAGCCGATCCGGCTTGCTGCCGGCCTCGATGGCAAGGGCAATCTGACCGAGGCGGCCATGCAGTCGGCCCTGGCCTGTCTGCGCAATTTCAAGGAAGTGCTGGCCGGCTTCCGGCTCGACGCCGTGCGCGTGGTGGCCACGTCCACCTTGCGGGTGGCCAGAAACAGCGCCGCCTTCCTGCCGGCGGCCGAACAGGCCATCGGCTACCCGATCGAAATCATCTCGGGCGAGGAAGAGGGGCGCCTGATCTATATGGGGGTGGCCAATGCCCTGGCCGCGCCCGGCGAGCGGCGCCTGGTGATCGACATCGGCGGCGGCTCCACCGAATTGATCCTGGGACGCGGCTTCGATATCGAGCGCGTCGAATCGTTCTCGATTGGCACGGTCAAGCAAAGCCTCTCGTTTTTCGTGGGCGGCCAGGTTGACGCGCCCTCGTACGAGGCAGCCATCCTGTCGGCGCGCAGCCAGTTTGAAGACGCCGCACCCCCGTATCAACGCCAGAACTGGCATACCGGTTACGGCTCCTCGGGCACGGTGCGCGCCATTGCCGACATCATCGCCCGCAATGGCCTCGGTGACGGTCAACTGAGCCCGTCCGGCCTGGAAGCGCTCAAGCAGCGCTTCATCCGTTTTGGCCAGGTGAGCCAGATCGACATGCCGGGCCTGCGTCCGGATCGCGCCGGCACCATCATTGGTGGCCTGGCCATTCTCATTGCCCTGGTGCGCGAACTCGGTATTGACGTCATCACGCCGGTGGAGGCGGGCTTGCGCATGGGCGTCATGTGGGACCTGTATCTGCGTTCCATGCAGCGCGACCGGCGCGAGCAATCAGTGACCGAGCTGGCGCGCAAGTTCCACGTCGACGAAGTACGCGCGGCCCGTGCGGCCCAGCAGGCCGGCGCCCTGTATGTGCAGTTGAAACCCGTGGCCGACGCCCATGTGCGCCCCCTGCAATGGAGCGCGCTGCTGCACGAGACCGGACTGGCGGTGTCGCAGACGGGCTACCACAAGCACGGCGCCTATCTGGTCGAGAATGCGGACCTGCCCGGCTTCACCACGCGCGAGCAAAAGCTGATGGGGCGCCTGATCCTGGCCCAGAAAGGCAATTTGCGCAAAGTGGCCGAGCTGCTCGTCGAGGGCGACTTTGCCAAGGCGGTGCTGGCACTGCGCATGGCGATTCTGCTCATGCACGCGCGTATGGACGCCGCGCCCGGCGACCTGAAACTGCGCATGAAAAACCGGATCGACCTCGAAATCCGGCGCGACTGGCTGGCCGGCCACCCAACCCTGGCCATCTGGATCGAGAAGGAGCAGGAGTGGTGGGATGAAGTCGGGGTCGATTTCAGCGTCAAGACCTTCGCCTGACCAGGCCATGCCTGCGCCATCGGACATGGCTGCGGTCCCCGAGCTCAGAGCGTGACAAACGCCTCGGATTTTGCTGAAGAACGCTGCTGGCTATGGCATACTTGCCATGCCTGAGACAGCATGACACAGCGATAATCTGAGGGGATACCTTGATTCAGGCTTTGCCCGGATACACGATCGCGCACACGGTGCGCGAGGATACGCACTTTGTACTGGTACGCGCCACCTGCGACGCCGATGGCGTGCCAGTGCTCGTGTTGCGCGCGCGTCTGCCCGAAGCGCACGCCCGCCTGGAACACGAATATGCCCTGCGCGCCGACCTCGATCCGGCCTGGGCCGCCAAGCCACTGGCGCTGCTGCGGCATGGCGCCGAGCTTGCCCTGGTGCTCTCCGACAGCGGCGCCATGCCGCTCGCATGCTTGCCGGGCCAGCCGCTGGCCCTTGGCCCCTTCCTGCGCCTGGCCATTGCCATCGGCCTGTCCCTGACCCAGTTGCACCGGCACGACATCGTGCACAAGGACTTGCGGCCCGAGCACCTGCTGGTGGATGCGGCAGGCAGCGCCGTGCGCCTGACCGGTTTTGGCGGGGCGGCGCGCCTGCGCAGCCTGCCGCCGGTGCCCGAAGTGCAATTGAGCGGCAGCCTGGCCTACATGGCGCCCGAGCAGACCGGCCGCATGAACCGCGCCATCGATACCCGCACGGACTTGTATTCGCTCGGCGTGCTGCTGTACCAGCTGCTGTGCGGTGCCTTGCCCTTTACCGGTGGCGACGCCATGCAATGGATCCATTGCCACGTGGCGCGCGAGCCGCTCGCGCCGCATCAGCATTTCGCCGACGCCGATCCGACCTGCGCTGCCATCATCTTGAAGCTGCTGGCCAAGAGTGCCGAACAGCGCTACCAGACTGCCGCCGGCCTGGTGGCGGACCTGCAGCATTGCCTGGCCCAGTTCGAGGCGCATGGCCATATCGATCCCTTTGTCCTGGCCTGCAACGACGGCGCGGCGCGCCTGCAAATCCCCGAGGCGCTGATCGGACGCACGGCCCAGATGGGCTTGCTGGAAGAGGCGGCCCTGCACGTGGCGGCCGGCGGGGCACCGGAACTGGTGATGATTTCCGGGAATGCCGGCACCGGCAAATCGGCGCTGCTGGCAGCCTTGCAGCTCTCCGATGCCGTGGCCGGCGCCATCGTGGTATCGGCCCGTTTCGAGCAGCACACGCGTGACATTCCCTACGCCACGCTGGCGCAGGCCTTCCAGAAGCTGGTGCGCCAGATGCTCGGTCAAAGCGAAGCGTCGCTCGCCAACTGGCGCCGCGCGCTGCTGGCGGCGCTGGGGCCGAACGCGGGCTTGATGCTGGACCTGATCCCGGAGCTGAAATTTGTCATTGGCGAACCGAGCGCGCCGGTGCCGCTCGCACCGGTCGAAGCACAGGCCCGCTTCAATGCCGTGTTCCGCCAGTTCCTGGGCGCCTTCACGGGCGCCGATTCCATGCTGCTGCTCTGCCTGGACGACCTGCAGTGGGTCGACGCGGCCAGTCTCAAGCTGCTGACCCACCTGGTCACACATGCCGACGTGCGCCACGTGCTGGTGGTGGGTGCATTTCGCTCCAGTGAAGTCAATGCCGCCCATCCCCTGGCGCTTACGCGCGAAGTGATGCGGCGTCAAGGTGCCGGGGTGCGCCAGGTGGTGCTGCAGGCGCTCAACCGCAGCGATGCGGGCGCCTTGGTGGCAGCGGCCCTCGATTGTCCGGCGCCCCAGTGCGCGGGCCTGGCCGACCTGGTGTACGCCAAGACCGCCGGCAATCCCTTTTTCACGCTGCAGTTCTTGACGCGCCTGGTCGAGAGCGGCCTGCTGCGCTACGGCCACGCCCAGGAAGCCTGGAGCTGGGACGGCCCGTCCATCAGCGCCAAGGAGTTTTCCGACAACGTGGTCGACCTGATGATCGCGCGTCTGCAGCAACTGCCTTACAACACGCTCGAACTGGTCAAGCTGCTGGCCTGCCTGGGGCATGACGCCAGCCTGGCGACCCTGGGGCAGGTTGCCGGCATGAGCAGCGTGGAAACCGATGAATGCCTGTGGCCAGCAGCCCGCCTGGGATTGGTCATGCGCGAGCCGGGCGCCTACCGCTTCATGCATGACCGGGTGCAGGAAGCGGCGTATTCGATGATCGCGCGCGCCAGCCTGCCCGAGCGCCACTTGCATATCGGGCGCCAGTTGCTCGACCAGTTGCCACCGACAGCGCCCGAGCAGCAGCTCTTTGGCGCAGTCAGTCATCTGAACCGGGCCCAGGATGCCATTGCCGACCCGGCCGAACTGCGCGCCCTGGCGCGCCTGAATGCGCGCGCCGGCACGCGCGCCCGCGCTGCGGTGGCGTACGATGCGGCGCGCCACTATTTTTCGCTCGCTGCCGGCCTGACACCGGCAAGTGCCTGGCAGGACGATTTCGAGGCCACGTTCGCGCTGTACTGCGGCCTGGCCGAATGCGAATACCTGTGCGGGAACCTGGAACGGGCCAACCAGTTGTATGGCACCTTGGCCGAACATGCGCGCTCGCGCCTGGAAGTGGCGCAGGTGGCACTGATGCGCACCGCCCTGTACCAGGTCTGGGGCCGCTTTGACCTGGCCGCGGCAGTGGCGCTCGATGCGCTGGTGCTCTTTGGCGTGAGCTTTCCCGAGGGCGAGCGGGAAGTGGCCGATGCGCTGGCGGCCGAGCAGGCCGCTGTCGCGCGCAATATGGCCGGACGCACGATCGCGGCGCTGGAAGATGAACCGGTCAGCGCCGACCCGGAAATCTGTGTGGTGATGGAGCTGCTCTCCGATATGGGCTCGTCCGTGTTTTCAGCGCGTCCCCTGATCTATCCGCTGCTGGCCGTCAAGTCGCTCAATTTCACGCTGCGCTTTGGCAGCACGCCAACGAGCTGCATGACCTACACCCGCTATGCGATCTTGCTGGTGTCGCTGGGCGCCATTCCCGACGCCTTTGCCTTCTCCGAACTGGCGCTGCGCATGGCGCGCCAGAGCGGCGCTTCGATCCGGCGCAGCGGCCGCCTGTCCTTCGTCCACGGCGCCTATGTGCATAGCTGGCGCCAGCCCATTGTCGACAGCGTGGCCCTGCTCGAGCAATCGTTCCAGACCTGCCAGGAAGCGGGCGACCTGCCGCACGCGGGCTACTCGGCCCACATCGCCACCTGGAACAGCTACGAAGCGGGCGCTCCCCTGGCCGAAGTGCAGCAGCGCGCACGCGGCTATCAGCGCTTCGCGCGCCAGCAGCACAATGAAGTGTTGATGCAGCTGCTGCGCTGCTACGAGCAGCTCACCCTGTGCCTGCAAGGCGCCACCGGGGCCGAAGGCAGTTTTGACGACCACCGTTTCAGCGCCAGCGCGGCCCTGGCAGCGATGGACAAGGCCAGCTTCGGCGCAGCCAGGGCGCGCTTTCACTTGATGCGCCAGATCGCCGCCTTCAGCTTCGGCCAGTATGACGAGGCGCTGCTGGCGGCCGAAGCGGCCGCGCGCGACCAGCACTTTTTCCTCGCCTCGGTCAATGAATCGACCCACCATTTCTATCATGCGCTGACCTTGACGGCGCTCTATCCCACCATGGCGCGCGAAAGCCAGGCCGCGGCCATGGTGGCGCTGCAGGAAAAACTGGACAAGCTGCGCGTCTGGGCCGCCCACTGTCCCGGCAATTTCGACAACCGCCTGTTGCTGGTGACGGCAGAACTGGCGCGCATCGGCGGGCGCGACATGGAGGCGATGCGGGCCTACGACGCGGCCATCGCGTCAGCCCACCAGGGCGGCTTCGTGCACCACGAGGCCCTCGCTGCCGAATTGGCCGCCGGCTTCTACCGCGAGCGCGGCTTTGAAAAAATCGCGCTCGCGTATGCGCGCGACGCCCTCCAGGCCTGCGCGCGCTGGGGCGCTTACGGCAAGATGCGCGAACTGGAACGCCGCTATGCGGGACTGGCGCGGGTGCCATCGCCCGATGCCGGCGCAGGCGCTGCGCCAAGCGAGGCGCTCGACCTGATGGTGGTGCTGCACGCGGCCCAGGATCTGGCCGGGGCGACCGAGCGCAAGAGCTTGTGCGAGAGCCTGTTGCGGGTCGCGCTCGAGCAGGGGGCTGCGGCGCGCGCCTTGCTGATGCTGCCGGCACCGGGCGGCTGGCGCTGCGCCGGCCGCGCCATCAGCCAGGGCAGTGCGGTGGAAGTGGAGACGCGCGACATGGCGCTCGCTGTTGCCGGCGTCCCCGAGTCGCTGCTGCAGTTTGTACTGCGCACGCGCGAGAGCGTGGTGCTCGATGATGCGCTGGCCAGTGTGCAGTTTCGCGATGACCCCTACGTCCAGCGCGCCCGTCCCCGCTCGGTGTTGTGCATGCCGCTGCTGCGCCATGGCAGTGTCAATGGGGTGCTGTACCTCGATCATGGATTGGCGCCTGGCCTGTTCACCTCCTTGCGTGTGGTATTGCTGGAGCTGGTCGCGGCGCAAGCGGCCATTGCGCTGGCCCAGACCACCATGCTGGGCGCACTGCGCGAAGACAATGACGCCCAGCGCCACGCACTGGAAGCGAGCCGGCGCAAGGCGGCATTTCTCGCTGGCCTGGAGGATGCGCTGCGCGCGCCGCTGGAGGCCATTGCCGACGCCAGTGCCGATGGTGGCCCCTCAGCGGCCATGACGCAGATTCGGCGCGCAGTGCAGGAGCTCTCGCCCATCGTCAACGATGTGCTCGATTTCGCCCGCATTGAAGCCGGTGCCATGCGCCTGGCGTGCGCGCCGTTCTCGCTCACTGAACTGAGTCACGATGCATGCGCGGCGGCCCTGCAGCGGCACGGCATGCAGCTGCAACTGGCCCTTGGCGCCGGCTTGCCGGACCGTCTGCTGGGCGACGCCGCGCGCCTGACCCAGGTCGTGGGCAGTCTGGCTGAATTTGCCCATGGCGCCGCGCAAGGCGCGCCGGTGGTACTGGCCATCGCGCTCGAAGGCGTGGACGGCGATGTGGCCAATCTGCGCTTTTCAATGTCGTGTGCGGCGGGCGCGCTTGCCCAGCAGGGCGAGGCCCAGTTTCATCCCTTCCGCAATGCACAACCATCGCGTGCGCGCGGCACCAGCGGCCTCGGTCTGGCCATCGCGCAAGACCTGGTGCGGCGCATGGGTGGGCTGATCGAATGCAGCAGCGTGCCCGGTGGCGGTACGCAGCTCCATTTCCGGCTGAACCTGCCCTGCGCGGGCGCGGCAGCGGCCCACGGCGCGTCAATCAGAACGCAGCTGGCACCGGCCCAGGACTGAGTTCCCGTACTTATTTCCTGATTTTTCTCAAGCTGCGATGCTGCGCCATTCTGTGCAAATACGGAATAAATCGTATATATTGTTTAAATTATTCATAAAGGAGCAATTCATGGCCAAATCCCCGACTGCGAAAACCAATGGTCATACTGTCGCCGCATTGAAGACGGCAGTGCCGAAAAAGGCGGCAGTCAAACCAGCCGCCAAGCAGGTCGCCAAGCCGGCGAAAAAAGTCGCTGCCAAGCCAGCAGTCAAGGCAGTGGCCAAGCCGGCAGCCAAGCCGGCAGTCAAGTCAGCAGCCAAGCCGGCAGTCAAGTCAGCAGTCAAGCCTGCAGTCAAGCCAACGGCCAAGGCCGCTTCAAAAGCGCCGGGCAAAACGCTCGCCCCCAAGTTGCCAGCCTCACCGGTAGCGGCGCCAGCGCCCGCGCCGGCACCGACCGAGGTCCGTGAAAAAGTGCGCAAGGCCAAGTTGGTACGCGACAGTTTTACCATGCCCGAGCAAGAATATGCCGTGCTGGGCCAGGTAAAGAAAGCCTGCATCAAGGCGGGCTTCGAAATCAGGAAGAGTGAGTTGTTGCGGATCGGTGTTGCGCTGATCAGTCAGCTTGACATGGCAACCTTGCAGAAAGTGCTGGCCAGCCTGCCCGAATTGAAGACGGGACGCCCCAAGAACGACTGACGTGACAAAGCGGCCAGTGAACTTTCGCTCTGGCAAGGTGTGTTGATCTGGCTGGCAGATCAGTTCAGAGAAGGAGATGCGCGGGCACGGGGTTTGGGTGGCTGCGCGGAAAGAAGGCAATGTTGGGCGCCGCCGATCCAGTGCGATCGGCTGCCGGCGCCTGGCAGCATTGCATCACCATCTAGTGCATCGACGCGCTGGACAGTTCTTTCAGGTCACGAATACTCATTTCCGATTTTTCATGCATGCGCAACAGGATCGTTGCACCAACAGCGAGCTTGCGGTGGCGAATCTTGCTGATGATAGGCGGCTGCACTTCCAGCACGCGGCACAGCTCAGCATCGTTTTTGAGATTCATTTTTTCGATCAAGGTGTCGAGCAATTTGTTCGGCACGAAGCTCGATGGTTCCAGCGCCCGAGCGCGGTTCATCGCCTCGATCATTTCTAGTTTTTTCTGTCGTACGTTCATCGTTCCTCCGACGGTTGCGTTCAGTTGGGCTACTCTGCTGATAGTCTTTATTGCCCGCGTGTGATATTTGGAGATTATTTCTATGCTACACGGGTGATTCGATAATACTACGATAAGAATATATTCGCAGCAAAGTTGATAAAAATATGGACAAAAAAGCCCGATTTAGTGCACGTCTGTCACTATTTCGAGGCCAGAACGCGTCAACATGAGCGTTTTGTCCGCTTGGGCTGCCGCCGCGTGGGAATGCGTGACCATGATGGCGGCAGCGCCGCTGGCTTTAATTTCGGCCCGTAATAGTCCCAGTATATGAGCTGCGGTCTCCGGGTCGAGGTTGCCGGTGGGCTCGTCGGCCAGCAGGAGGGCAGGCCGGTGCACCAGCGCACGCGCGATCGCCACCCGTTGCAATTCCCCGCCGGAAAGTTGTCGCGGAAAATCATGGTCGCGTCCGGCCAAGCCCACCGCCGCCAGCATCTGGGCAGCCCGCTCGCGCGCGGCGCCATTGAGCAGCAGCGGCAGCGCCACATTCTGCGCCAGCGTCAGGTGCGGCAGCACGTGGAAGGCTTGAAAAATGAAGCCCATGCGGGTGCGCCGCAAGCGCGTGGCAGCATCGTCGTCCAGCGCCGACATGGCCACGCCATCGACCAGAATGGCGCCGCTGTCAGGTGCATCCAGGCCAGCAATAAGGTTGAGCACGGTGGATTTTCCGACCCCTGATTCGCCCATGATGGCGACAAACTCGCCTGCCTTGAAATGGTGCGACAGGCCACCCAGGACAGTGCGCCCGGCATAGGTTTTTTTAAGGTCACGCAATTCGAGCATGGGGTCCTAACGGGTAAGGGCGCGCCGCAGCGCAAAGCTGAGCGCATCGACCAGCGCCACCAGCAGCAACATGCCAAGGATGACCGTGGCCGCCGACGGCATCTGGAACAGCGATAAATGGTACTTGAGCATTTGGCCCAGGCCACCGGCACCCACCACGCCCAGCACGGCGGCGGCGCGGATATTGTTCTCCCACCGGTACAAGGTGTAAGAGAGCATTTGCGGCAGCGTTTGCGGCAGCGTCGCATACAGGAAGGCGCTCATGGCCGGCGCGCCATTGGTGCGCAGGGTCGCTTCGGGCAGGGGCTCCGCGTTTTCCAGTGCATCGGCAAACAGGCGACCGAGCACGCCGCTCGTGTGCGCGGCCAGGGCCATGGTGCCGGCGAAGGGCCCCAGGCCGGCGGCCACCAGCATGATCGAGGCCCACACCAGTTCGGGAATCGAACGCAGCACATTGAGCAGCATGCGCGTCAATGCGCGCGGGGCGGCGCCGAAACGACCGGCAGCTGGCAGTGCCAGCACCAAGCCGCCGGCAACGGCAAGCAGGGTGCCCAATGCCGACATCGACAGCGTTTCCAAGGCCGCCATCACGGTCTTGCGTACAAACGCAGGCCCCAGATCAGGTGGCGCGAAGCCGTTCAAAAATTCCATCGTGGTGCGCACCGCATCGCTGGTAAAAAAATCTGCCCAGGCCAGCGGCAGGGAGGCGAAACTGGCCACGACCAGCAAGGCCAGTGCCAATGCCAGCAGATAGCCGGTGTAGTTGCGCGCTGGCGCTGCGGGCATCATGCCAGCCTCCGGCGCAGCAGGCGCGACACCACATCGGCGCAGGCAACCAGCAACACGAAGACCAGCAGCATGGTCGACACCTGGCCGCCATTCATCATGCGCGTCGATTCATCCATGCGTTGACCCAGCCCGCCCGCGCCCACAAAGCCCATGACGGCCGAGCCGCGAATGGCGCATTCCCAGCGGTACACCGTGTAGGACACCAGTTCGGAGGCCGATTCCGGCAGTGCACCATAGAGCAGGGCAGCCAAGCGCGGCGTGCCGTTGGCCAGCAGCGCATCGGTCGCGTGGGCGCTGGACGACTCCAGGATTTCGGCATAGACCTTGCCCAGCATGCCGCTGTAGGTGAGGGCGATGGCCAGCACGCCGGCAGTCGGGCCCAGGCCCACGACGCGCACGAACAAGAGTGCCCATACCAGTTCGGGCACGCTGCGCAACAAGACCAGCAACCAGCGCACGCTCTGGCGCACGATGGTGGCCGGCCAGCGCATGCGGCCCGTCCCCAAACGCGAAATGGACAGGCGCTCGGTGACGATCAGGGTGGCGGGAATGGCGCCCAGCAGCGCCAGGCTCAGGCCAGCGGTCGCAATGGCCACCGTCTGCCAGGTTTCGCGCAGCACCATCTGCAGAAATTCGAGGTCGACATCAGGCTTGAGAAAACCGCGCAGGAAGCGCCCGGTGGCAGTGAGCGATTGGGCGTCGAGCAGGGACCATGGTTTGAATTCGCTCAGCACAATGGCTGGCCACAGGATGGCAAGCAGGGCGAACGCAATGAGGATGCGGCCGCGCCAGGCTGGGTCGGGATGCAGTGGGCTTGCTACGGTCATGAGCTAGAAGCAGGCCCCGACGGCCAGGCGCTCGGGCGATTCGTGCGGCGCCTCGGGCGCGGGCACGGCGCTCTCGTTTTGATAGAGCGCTGCGATCATGGCGTCGCTGACCGCCTCGCGCGGCGCGTCAAACACGATGCGGCCATCACGCAGGCCCACGATGCGGGGAAAATGGGCGCGCGCCATCTCCACCTGGTGCAGGCTGCACACCAGGGTCGCCTTGCGCGCGGCCGCTTCCTGCTGCAGCGCGTTCAAGGTGGTGTGGGCTAACGTGGGATCAAGTGCTGACAGTGGCTCGTCGACCAGGAAGGCCTCGGCCGAGGAGACCAGCAAGCGCGCCAGGCCGCAGCGCTGGCGCTCGCCACCGGAGAGGCGATCAACCCGGGCATAGAGTTTCTCGCCCAAGCCAAAGCGTGCCAGGGCTGCGTAGGCGGCATCCGGATCGGATGGGCGCACCAGGGACGACAAGGCTTGCCAGAAGCTCCAGTGCGGCAAGCGCGCGGCCAGTACCGCGTTGACCACGCGCTGGCGTGGCGGCAGCGGCGGCACCTGGGGCGCCAGGAACAGGCGTGCGCGCAGCGTATGGCGGGTCGTCTCGGCCAGGGCCCATGGGTCCTGTTCAAACAGCGCGAAGCTGCCGCTCGCCGGCTTGTGGCTGCAGGCCAGGGTGGCCAGCAGCGTCGTCTTGCCAGCGCCCGAAGGCCCAATGATGGCCACCTGTTCGCCTTGCGCGATCAGCAGGTCGATCGCGTGCAGCGCCGGCGCCCTGCCAGCGGCAAGGTGGCGCACAGTGAGCTGCGAAAGGGCGAAGGTGCTCATGGTCGTGAAGTGTGAACCTGGACAGCTTATTTCAGCAGATTCACGCTGCGCGCGACCGTTTCGAGCTTTTCGTAATTGGCAGCGGACGTGGGAATGAAACGCGAGGCGCTTTGCAGGTCCAGAATGGCCTTGTCTTCAGGCTTGTTCTTGTCCAGTGCCAGGAAGGCATCGGTGATCTGCTTTTTCAGCTTCGGGCTCATGTCCGAACGCACAGTCCAGTTGTAATCATAGAAGGGCGGGGTGGTGTAGAACACGCGCACGCTAGGATCGATCTTGCGCGCGTTGAGCAGCTTTTCCCATACCTTGATATTGAGTGCGCCGGCGTCGACCTTGCCCCCTGCAACAGCGGCGATGGTAGCGTCATGCGCGCCGGAGAAGGCGATGCGTTTGAGGTCGGTGTCAGGATTGATTTTCGCGGCCATCAGGTAAGAGCGCGGCATCAGGTGACCCGAGGTGGACGATTCGGAGCCGAAGCTTAAGGTCTTGCCACGCAAGTCTTCCAGCGAATTGATGTCCTTGGAGGTGGTGATGAAAACCGAGCGGAAGGACGCATCTTCCAGGCGCTGCACCAGCGGCACGACCTTGCCCTTGCTGCGTACCTTGGCTTGTACGAAGGTAAAGCCGCCAAACCACACCATGTCGAGCTTGTTATTGACCAGGCCTTCGACGGAGGCCGCGTAATCAGTGACAGGCGTAAATTCCACCTTCAATCCGGTGGCCTTGGCCAGGTACTCGCCCAGCGGCTTGAACTTGCGCTGCAGTTCGGTCGGGTTCTCGTCCGGGATGGCCGAAACGCGCAGCACGCCCGGGGTGGCCTGGGCCACGGCGCTGGCCGAGACGAACACCAGGCCGGCTACGGTGGCGGCAGTGAGCATGGACTTGATAGTGCGCAGGGCAGAGAAGGAGGTCATGATGGCCTTTGTAAGGAGGGTGCGACGGAAAAACCTGTGCTGGCACGCTTGAACGCCTGCCATCCATGGAAAAAAGATAATCAGCTATCATAACAAAAACGTCAACTTGCCACCTGTTCCAATTTAACGGACTTGCCCATGCCAACGCCCCGTTCCCAACACGTACAACAACCACTGGCCAGCCCCGCGCTGGCGGCCGAACTGGCGGCCTCGCTGGGCGCACGCCATGCCGCCATTTCGCCCAAGTTCCTGTATGACGCCCTGGGGTCCACGCTGTTCGAAGCCATTTGCGAACTGCCCGAGTATTACCCGACCCGTACGGAAGCTGCCATTGTGGCGCGCCACGGCGCGGCCATCGCACGCGTCATCGGGGCCGACTGCACGCTCATTGACCTTGGCGCGGGCAATTGCGCCAAGGCGGCTACCTTGTTCCCGCTGCTGCACCCGGCCCAGTATGTGGGCATCGACATCGCTTACGATTTTCTGCGTGACGCAGTCACGCGTTTGCAGCAGCGCTTTGCGCACATTGAAATGACAGCGCTGGGCATGGATTTTTCGGCCGGACTGGAATTGCCGGACGTGGTGCGGCGCGAAAAACGCCTGTTCTTCTACCCCGGCTCCTCAATCGGCAATTTCACGCCGGACGAGGCGCGCGCCTTTTTGCAGCGCGCCCACAAACAGTGCGACACTGACGGTGGTCTGTTGATCGGCATCGACCTGGTCAAGGACAGTGCCATCCTCAATGCGGCCTACGATGATGAACTGGGCGTGACGGCGGCCTTTAACCTCAATATCCTGCGTCACGTGAACCGCTTGCTCGGCGCCGATTTTCAGGTGTCCCAATGGCGTCACCGCGGCTTTTTCAATGCCGAGGAAAGCCGCGTGGAAATGCACCTGGAAGCGCGCGAGGCGCTGGAGGTACACTGGCCGGGCGGACAGCGCGCTTTCCGCGCCGGCGAGCGCATTCATACCGAAAACAGCTACAAGTACCGGCCCGCCACCGCATTGGGACTGCTCGAGCAATCCGGTTTCGCGGCGGCCACCGTGTGGACCGATCCAGATCAATGGTTCGCCCTGATCCACGCGCGTGCCTTGCCATGCGCATGAACGACGGCCACGCACCGGACATCGCGCAGCGCTACCAGCAGGTGCGCCAGCACTCGCTGTCGCTGGCCGCGCCCCTGTCCGACGAAGACTGCGGCGCCCAGTCGATGCCCGACGCGAGCCCTGTCAAATGGCATCTGGCCCACACCACCTGGTTCTTCGAGACCTTCATCCTGGAGGGACATGAAGCGCAGTTTGCGCCCTTTCATGCGGCCTTTCGCGTGCTGTTCAATTCGTACTACAACGGGATAGGCGAGCGCCATCCGCGCGCCCAGCGCGGCCTGCTGACGCGCCCCGCGCTGCGCGAGGTGCTGGCCTACCGCGCGAACGTGGATCAGCGCATGACGCGCCTGCTGGCGCTCCATGGCGGTGACAGCGCGCTCGCCGCCCTGGTCGAACTGGGCCTGCAGCACGAGCAGCAGCACCAGGAACTGATACTGACCGATGTCCTGCATCTGCTGGCGCAAAGCGCACTGCTGCCAGCCTATCAGTGCGCCGCACCGTCGCCAGTGCCCGTCGCCGCGCAATGGGAATGGCAACGCTTTGCAGGAGGTTTGGTCGACATAGGCCACGATGGGGCCAGCTTTTGCTTCGACAATGAACTGCCGCGCCACCGCGTGTATGTGGCGCCGTTCAAGTTAGCCACGCACCTGGTCACCAACGCCGATTACCTGGCCTTCATCAACGCTGGCGCCTACCGGGACCCGGCGCTGTGGTTGTCCGAAGGCTGGGACCGGGTCTGCAACGAGCGCTGGCAGCATCCGCTATACTGGCGCCGCGATGCCGACGGCAGTTGGTACGAATTCACGCTCCATGGTGAGCTGCCACTGGAGTTGGCGCGGCCCGTCACGCATTTGTCGCTGTATGAAGCGGCAGCCTGCGCCCAATGGATGGGCGCGCGCCTGCCTACCGAAGCGGAATGGGAAAGCGCGGCCCGTGTGGCCGATGGCAGCCTGGCCGACATGTTCGGCGCCGCCTGGCAGTGGACCAGCAGCAGTTACGCCCCGTATCCGGGCTTTGCCTGCGCGAGCGGCGCGCTGGGCGAATACAATGGAAAATTCATGCTCAATCAATATGTGCTGCGCGGATCATCAAGCGCCACCCCGGCCGGCCACGCCCGCGCCAGTTACCGCAATTTCTTTCCCGCCTGGGCCCGCTGGCAGTTCACGGGACTGAGGCTGGCCGCATGAGCTGGCATCTGCCCGACATGGGCAAGCTGCACCTGCCCCAGGTGCATTTGCTCAACCGCCGCGCCAACGCCTACATCCTCAAGCATCCGCTGGCCTTCGTGTGGCAAACACTGCGGGGCTTCAAGGCCAACCAGGGCTTGCTGCTCTCGGGCGCGGTGGCCTATTACGCGCTACTGTCCATCGTGCCCTTCCTGATGCTGGTGGTGGTGGCGCTGTCGCACTTCATTCCCGAATACGAATTACTGGCCACGCTCTCGCGCTACCTGGAGTGGATCGTCCCCAGCCAGTCCAAGGCCGTGGTGGTGGAGCTGTCGCATTTTCTGAAAGACCGTGACCTGGTCACCGGCGTGCTGCTGGTGGTGATGCTGTTCTTTAGCTCCGTCGCCTTCACGGCGCTGGAAAACGCGATGTCCGTCATTTTCTATCACCGCGTGGCCGTGCGCCCGCGCCGCTTTCTCATTTCGGTCCTACTGCCTTACTGTTATATCGTGGCCCTGGGTTTTGGCGTGATGATCGTGACGCTGGTGGCTGGCACCTTGCAGGTGATGGGGCAGGAGAGTGTCCTGTTCATGGGCTATACCTGGTCGCTGGGCGGCGTGTCGGGCCTGCTGCTGTATCTGATGGGCTTGATCGGCGAGATCCTGGTCCTCAGTTCCATCTACCTGGTGATGCCGGCGGGTCGCCTGTCGCTCTCGCATGCGCTCATCGGTGGCGTGACCGCAGCGCTGTTGTGGGAAGTGGCGCGCCATGTGCTGGTCTGGTATTTCACCACGCTCTCGCAAGTGAACGTGGTGTACGGCTCGATGACCACGGCCATCGTGGTGATGTTCAGTCTTGAAATTGGCGCCATCCTCTTGCTGTTCGGGGCCCAGGTCATTTCCGAATACGAGCGGGTAGGGCGCGACCAGCAGGACCAGGAACCCATCCCGATGACCACCTCGCCACCGGAATAAACTATTTATACAAATAGTTTGCTGCATCGCACAAAGCTGTGATACACTACGTTCAGTGGTGAGGTTCTTAGGAGCTACACCACGATTCTCAGAGTATGCGCCGCGTTTCGGTATGTGTAATGGTGAAACGTAGATGGCTGCAAACACCGGGGATTTGTAATTCCGGATACGTTGGTCGATTTACACGTCAGGGCACCACGCAGATAGCATGGGCGCCTGAGACACGATTAAAGCATTGGTAATACATTGGAATAGAGCTCGCTTCGGCGAGCTTTTTTTTCGTCCATTTTTTCCTGCTTGGTTTGGAAAGCTGTTGGTTTGTGGCCTCAACTAATGCTCGAGGGAACGAGAAAGATGGCTGTCAAGACGGCCTTGCGGTAAGCTTGGCTCACTGCTCTTCCTGTCTGATCAAACCTTTTCATCCTGCCAATATGCCATCCCTGCACGCTCCCACGGCGCTCGAACGCCAAGTCCGGTTTGACCATTTTCATGCAGAATTGGGACCGGTGTTGACCGATTTTATCGACGCCCTGGGCATTGAACCAGCCCAGGAAGTGCTGTTGAAAGCAGGCGACTATCTGCCATATGTGGAAATGGCCCTCAGCGACATGGCCATTGCCGACGCCGACGACCGCAGTTGGCTACTGGTGCGCATGATGTACTACATCGGCGAATATTTT
>JBJMVX010000235.1:0-6102 GCA_045810445.1 Massilia sp. | reverse complement strand
GGCCGCCTTCCTGCCCAAGAACTCGGAAATCGTCTCGACCAATGGGCAACTGGCGGAAAACAAGGTCAAGTACTACGGCCAACCCAAGTCCTATTCTTTCCTGAGCGGCAGCGATGTGCTGGCCAAGCTGCCCGCCGCGCTCAAGACCGTGCCCATGGTTGTGCTGGTCAATACCGGCTCGGCCTCGGCCTCCGAAATCGTCGCCGGTGCGCTGCAGGATTACCACCGCGCCGCCATCATCGGCAGCCAGACCTTCGGCAAGGGCTCGGTGCAAACCATACGCCAAATCACGGCCGACACCGCCGTCAAACTGACCACGGCGCGCTACTACACGCCCAAGGGCCGCTCTATCCAGGCCAAGGGCATCGTGCCCGACTTCCTGGTCGACGAAACGCCCGAAGGCGACGGCCTGAACGGTCTGCGCCTGCGCGAAGCTGACCTCGACAAGCACCTGTCCAACGACCGCGACCAGGAACTGGCCAAGAACGTGGCCGAACTGACCGAAGCCCAGCGCAAACTGATTGCCGCCGAACGCAAGCGCAAGCCGCTCGAATACGGCAGTGCCGACGACTTCCAGCTCAAGCAGGCACTGAATCACCTCAAGGGCCTGCCCCTGCAGCTGTCCACCACCACGCCGCGCGCCGCCCTGGCGCAAGCGCCGGCGACCAAGCCCTAGGCAGCGGGGCCTGCCGTTTTGGCCCCGCCAGCGACGCCATTGTGTAGAATCAGCGCTACCTGCCGGGCTTGCCCGGCTTATCCTATTTGAAAGCTTTACTATGAAACAAGTCGTCATCAGCGGCACCGGCCTGTACACACCGCCCAACGCGATCTCGAACGAAGAACTGGTGGTGGCCTTCAACGCCTACGCCGAGCAGTACAACGCCGAGCACGCTGCAGCCATCGCGGCCGGTGAACTGGTCGCCATCGAAGGCTCCAGCGCCGCCTTTATCGAAAAGGCATCGGGCATCAAATCGCGCTTCGTGATGGAAAAAGAAGGCATTCTCGATCCGACCCACATGACCTCGCGCATTCCCGAGCGCGCCGACGAAGAACTGTCGCTGCAAGCCGAGATGTGCGTGGCTGCCGCGCGCCAGGCGTTCGAACGCGCCGGCCGCACGGCGGCTGACATCGACATGGTGCTGGTCGCCTGCAGCAATATGCAGCGCGGCTATCCGGCGATGGCGGTGGAAGTGCAGGAAGCGCTGGGCATCGAGGGCTATGGTTTCGACATGAACGTGGCCTGCTCCTCGGCCACCTTCGGCATCCAGACTGCCGTGGCGGCGGTGCAAAGCGGCCAGGCGCGCGCGGTGCTGGTGCTGAACCCGGAAATCACCAGCGGCCACCTGAACTTCCGCGACCGCGACAGCCATTTCATTTTTGGCGACGCCTGCACTGCCATCGTGGTGGAAGCGGCGGACACGGCGCAGGGACCGCACCAGTTTGAAATTCTCGAGACCAAACTGAAGACCAAATTCTCCAACAACATCCGCAACAACTTTGGCTTTCTGAACCGCTTCGATGAAAGCGGCGTGGGCAAGCCGGACAAGCTGTTCCGCCAACAAGGGCGCAAGGTGTTCAAGGAAGTGTGCCCGATGGCGGCCGAGATGATCCGCGACACGGTGGTGAGCGCGGGGCTGGAAGTGGCGCAGGTATCGCGCTACTGGCTACATCAGGCCAACCTGAACATGAATTTACTGATCACGCGCATGCTGCTCGGACGTGATGCGGAGCCGTCGGAAGCGCCGGTCATTCTGGACACCTATGCCAATACGTCGTCAGCCGGTTCCATCATCGCCTTCCACAAATACCAGGACGATATGGCCAGTGGTTCGCATGGGGTGATTTGCTCGTTTGGCGCGGGTTACTCGATTGGCTGCGTGGTGGTGCGCAAGAAGTAAGTCCATCAGTCTGGAGGACGGTCAGCAGCAAGCCCGTCGTCCTCGCGAATGCCACAAACCCGTCGTCCTCGCGCATGCGGGGACCCCTGGTGAGGGGCGCGGAGTATGGGTCCCCGCATTCGCGAGGACGACGGGTTATCGGGTTATCGGGTTATCGGGTTATCGGGTTATCGGGTGATCGGGTTATAAGGGGTGACGGGTTATCGGGTTAACGCGATGCCGGGACGACGGTTATCCGTCGCTTACAAACTCACCGCCAACTGCGCACCTTCCTTGATCGCCCGCTTGGCATCAAGTTCCGCCGCCAGCGCCGCGCCACCGATCTTGTGAAAGCGCGGACCGCCCGTGCTGCCCTCCGGCGGCATCAACTCGGTCAGGCTATCCTGCCCCGCGCAGATCACCACGTTATCCACCGGGATCAAGCGCTCTTCGCCGCCCACGGTAATGTGCAAGCCCTGATCATCGATCTTGTTGTAGGTAACACCCGCCATCATCACCACACCATTGCGCGTGAGCGTGGCGCGATGCACCCAGCCCGAAGTCTTGCCCAGGCCAGCACCAAGCTTGCTGGTCTTGCGCTGCATGAGGAAGATCTGGCGCACCGGCTCCGCCTCGTGCGGCTTGACCAGGCCACCGCTGGTGGTCGCATGCAGATCCACACCCCACTCGCCGGCCCAGGTCTCAATCGGCAGCGGCAGCGGATGCTCAGGATTGTGCAGCAGGTATTCGCCCACGTCGAAACCAATCCCCCCAGCGCCAATGATGGCCACGCGCTTGCCCACCGGCGCCTTGTTCTGCAGGACGTCGATATACGAGAGCACCTTCGGATGCTTGATCCCCTCAATCGGCGGCATGCGCACCTTGATGCCGGTAGCGACGATCACGTCGTCATAGCCGCCAGCAAGCAGCTGCTCACGCGTGACGCGCTGGCCCAGACGCAGCTCCACGCCAGTCAGCTCCAGCTTGCGGCGGAAGTAACGAATGGTTTCGTTGAATTCTTCCTTGCCCGGAATCTGCATGGCGATCTTGAATTGACCGCCCACGCTATCGCTTGAATCGAACAAGGTCACCTGGTGCCCGCATTCGGCCGCCACGGTAGCTGCCGACAGCCCGGCCGGCCCCGCACCAACCACGGCCACCTTGCGCACCTTGGGCGCCTTGGCGTACACCAGCTCCGTCTCGTGACAGGCGCGTGGATTGACCAGGCAGCTGGCGCGCTGATTCGAGAAGGTGTGATCGAGACAAGCCTGGTTGCAGCCTATGCAGGTATTGATTTCATCGGCGCGGCCGGCGGCAGCCTTGGCCACGAAATGCGAATCGGCCAGGAAGGGCCGCGCCATCGACACCATGTCGGCGTCGCCCCGTTCGATGATGTCGTTCGCTTCGAACGGCATGTTGATGCGGTTCGACGCCACGACCGGGATGCTCACTTCGCGCCGCAGGCGGCCTGCCACGCTGGCAAAGGCCGCGCGTGGCACCGAGGTCACGATGGTTGGCACCCGCGCCTCATGCCAGCCGATACCGGTATTGAGGATATTGACGCCAGCCTTTTCCAGCGCCTGCGCCACGGTCACTACCTCATCCCAGGTGTTGCCGCCTTCGACCAGGTCCAGCAGCGAATGGCGATACATGATGATGAAGTCGTCACCGACGCTTTTGCGAATGCGCTTGATGATTTCGACCGGCAGGCGCATGCGGTTCTCGATGCTGCCGCCCCAGCCGTCCTGGCGCAGATTGGTGCGCGCGCACAGGAACTGGTTCAACAGATAGCCTTCGCTGCCCATCACTTCAATGCCGTCGTAACCGGCCATCTTGGCCAGCTTGGCGCAGCGTGCATAGTCGCGGATGGTCGCTTCGATACCGCGCTCGGTCAGCGGCTTCGGTTTGAATGGCGAGATCGGGGATTTTTTGCCGGAGGCCGACACCACGAAGGGCTGGTAGCCATAGCGCCCGGCGTGCAGGATCTGCATCAGGATCTTGCCGCCCTCTTCATGCACGGCGCGCGTGACACGGCGGTGGTTGAAGATGTCGCCCACAAAATTCATGGTGCCGCCAGCCGGCAGCAACCAGCCCTGGCGGTTCGGTGAAATGCCGCCAGTGACGATCAGGCCCACACCACCCTTGGCGCGTTCGCGGTAAAACGCGGCCAACTTGCCATAGTTATAAAAGCGGTCCTCGAGACCGGTGTGCATGGACCCCATGATCACGCGATTGCGCAGCGTGGTGAAACCGAGGTCGAGAGGGGCCAGCAGATGGGGATACGCTTGATTTGTCATTGTAGTTATCGTTATGGGAGAGCAATTCGCATTACATCTTACTTCTGTAGATGCCGGGTTCTAAAATTTTTTCACTGCCAACGATGTCTCGAAGACATTTCTTCAACTTGGGAGCTGGGCACTCGGAAAACCCGGGGAAATCGCTGCAGCGACCCGCTTTCCGTGCGTGTGCGGCTTGTCACACGGCATTCTTTACCGTAGGCTGCATCCATGTTTGCGCGCCTCTTCCTTGCCACCTTGTTTGTATTGACGCCTCCCGCAATCGCGCAGACGGCCAAGCCTGACGTCACCGTCAAGCGGGTGGACCTCGACGGCCAGCAAGTATTCGATGTGGCCGCCAGCGGCAATGTGAAGGCCTCACCGGCCTCGGTATGGAAGATACTGACCAACTATGAAGACATGCCGCAGTTCGTGCCCGACCTGGAAAAGGCCAAGGTCCTCTCACGTACGGGCAACCGCGCCATCATCGAGCAATCCGGGGTGGCGCGCTTCCTGTTCCTCTCGCGCTCCATCCACCTGATCGTGCAGGTGGCCGAAGAGCCGATGTCGTCCATTGACATCAGCCTGGTCACGGGTGACATGAAGGTCTACAGCTGCCGCTGGGAGCTCTCCCCCCTGCCTGATGGCGGCACCCATATCAATTACAGCGGCAAGCTGGTGCCCAAGTTCTACGTGCCCGGCATGCTGGGGGCGAACATCATCCGCCACGATATCGTGCACATGATGAGCGCCGTACTCACGCGCCTGGACCAGCCCTCGCCTCCCTGATCAGGCGGCGTAGAACTCGCGGTCGCGCAGTTCGGCGAAGCTTTCGATGCTGCCGATCTTGATGGTGACCGGGTTCAGACTCAGTTGCGGCGCCATGGCGCGCCAGGCAAACTGCCATTCATGTTCATGCGCCTCGGCCAGCGTCTTGGTGAAGGCGGCGCCCAGGGCGGCGCGCACGCCATATTCAACGGCGCCATCGATACCGGCCCAGCTGGGCAAGGTGCGCTGCACCGCGCGGTGCAGGCGCTCGCCAAACTCCTCGGAATTGTGGATCACCAGGCAGCAGTCGGCCGGGGCCAGCAAGTCGAACAGATTCTTGTCCCAGACCGTGGAAAACGACAGCGTCAGGCAGTTATTGGCCGGGACCAGGCGAAACTGGCCGGCCGTGAGCGCCAATTCCAGTTCGGCGCGCGGCGCATAGCGGTGCAGGGTGGGTGGGCGTACGTAATCGTGCATAAGCTACTCTTCAAATTTGATGGTGCGGGCGCTGGTGACGGCGCGAACGCAGGGTCTTGGAGGCGACAAACACCTCGCGCAACAGGTAAACGAAAGCGCCGATCAGGGCAAACATGCCGGCCACGAACAGCGCCGCGATAAATTTGTCCAGCGGCAGATTGGTGGTGTCGCCCAAAAACAGCAGCGCAATGACCAGGCAGATCAGCAGGCCGCAGGCGGTGCTCAGGGCAATGGCAATATTGATCAGGTGCCAGCGCCGGTACAGAACGTCAAGTTCGTCCATGTGTCGGTCGTTGGGGCCATTATCGAGCCGGTCTTCCAGGATGCGCGTGCGGTCGATGACGCGCGCGAGCCGATTGGTCAGCACCGAGAGCATGGTGCCCACGCCGGTCAGCAGAAACACCGGCGCAATCGCCAGCTGAATCACGTGGCCGATATCGCTGATCTGGATATTCATGGAAAACTGTCAAGAAAATGGGGGTGAGCCGCTAGTGTAGCAGCCCGACCCGCCACGCTGCCGCTAATCGAAGCGCCCGTCCCGTTTAAAGCGCTCGGTGGCCGCAACCAGCGCCGCCGCAATGCCCACTTCCAGCGCGCCGTGGCCGGCGTCGGGAATCATGCGCAGCTGCGAACCTGGCCAGGCCTGGTGCAGGCGGTGGGCCGACAATGGCGGGCAGATCACGTCGTAGCGGCCCTGCACAATC
>JBJMVX010000234.1:0-48128 GCA_045810445.1 Massilia sp. | reverse complement strand
CAGCGCCCAGTTGGCGTCGGTGCTGGGGCGCCTGGGCAGCTTTGGCCACGAACAGCGCGCCATCGCCTTGCGCCAGCAGCACCGCTTTGCGGACTTCAGCCTGTGGTTTGAACGCGAAGAACCGTGGCAGCGCCAGCTCAATGCCTTGATCAATCTGCAGCCGGCCGTGAATACGGAAGTGGTCAAGGAGACGCGCCTGGTATGGGGCCTGCGCTACGATCCCGTCTACGGCATCCAGGAGCTCGAGCCGCGCGAACAGAAGCGCGACGCCCAGGGCGGCTGGAGCCGTGGCCGCGCCATTGGTCTCAAGCGTCTGTCGGAGGATGCCGGCAGCCTGGAATTCCTCACCGCCCAGGACTTGAACGTGGTTGCGACCATGAAGGCGTTCAAGTACTACAGCAGCAGCGGCGCGCGCTATGAATTTGATTTCGACAAAGCCGTCGCCGCCCTGATCGGCCACCCGCTGCTGTTCTGGATGGATTCGCCCGGAACCCGGGTCGAGCTGCTGCCGGGCGAACCCGAATTGTCGATCAAGGCCGACCCAGTCAACGTCACCATCAGCATGCGCCCGCCCGTGCTGGAAGACACCGACGACGTGTGCGTGACGCGCGAAACGCCAACCCGCCTGCGCGTGGTGAAAATCAGCGAAGAGCACCGCCGCATCGGCGCCATCATCGGCGCGGGCCTGGTGGTGCCGCTGCACGCGGAGCAGCAGGTGCTCAAGGCGATCAGTGCCATCTCGTCCATCGTCACCGTGCAGTCGGACATCGGCGGCAGCGCAGCCGACATCGCCCAGGTGACTGCCGACCCGCGCCTGCACGTACACCTGCTGCCCTACCAGCAGGGATTGAAGATGCAGATCCTGGTGCGTCCGCTGCCAGACGCCGGCGCCTACTACGCGCCTGGCTCGGGTCACGAAAGCGTAATCGCCGACGTGCAGGGCGCCCGCGTAGCCGCCAGGCGCGACCTGAATGCCGAACGCGAGGCCGAGCGCCAGCTGGTGGCGGCCTGTCCGGCGCTGGAGATGGCGGAACAGGATCATGACGAATGGCTGATCGGCCAGCCGATGGCCTGCCTGGAGCTGCTCTCCGAATTGCAGGAAGTGGACACCGACAAGGTCCTGATGGCCTGGCCGGAAGGCGAAACCTTCCGCGTGACCAAAAAGGCGGACAGCAAATCGCTACGCTTGAGCATCAAGCGTGACAAGGACTGGTTTGCCGCCAATGGCGAGCTGCAGATCGATGAAAACCGCGTGCTCGATTTGCGCACGGTACTCGAATCGATCAAGTCCAATCGTGGCCGCTTTGTGGCGCTGGGCGACAACCAGTTCCTGGCACTGACGTCGGAACTGCACCGGCGCTTAATGGAGCTGGGTGCCTACGGCCTTGACCACGCGGGCGGCATCCGCGTCCATCCGCTGGCCAGTTTTTCGCTGGAAGAGCTGGCCCAGGACGCCGGCAACGTCGACGCTGACGCGGCATGGCGCAAGCACTTGAAGCGCATGGCCGACAGCGCCAGCTTCACGCCCCAGTTGCCCAGTACCTTGCAGGCGGAACTGCGCGACTACCAGGTCGACGGTTTCAACTGGCTGGCGCGCCTGGCCCACTGGGGCGTGGGCGCCTGCCTGGCCGACGATATGGGCTTGGGCAAAACGCTGCAGGCACTGGCGCTGCTGCTTTCGCGCGCGCCGCAAGGCCCGGCGCTGGTCATTGCACCAACCTCGGTGTGCCTGAACTGGGTGAGCGAGGCCGCCCGCTTTGCGCCCACCTTGAACATCAAATTGTTTGGGCCAGGCGAGCGCGCTACCATGCTGGAGGAAGCAGGACCATTTGACCTGGTCATTGCCAGTTACGGGCTGCTGCAACTGGAAGCGCCCATGTTTGCCAAAGTGCGTTGGAACAGCATCGTGCTCGATGAAGCACAGGCCATCAAGAACAACGCAACCAAACGTTCGCAGGCGGTGATGGCGTTACAGGGTGACTTCCGCATGGTGGCCACGGGGACACCGCTGGAGAACCACCTGGGCGAATTGTGGAATCTGTTCAGGTTCATCAATCCTGGTCTGCTGGGCACCAGCGACCAGTTCAACCTGCGCTTTGCCGGCCCGATTGAACGGGCCCAGGACAAGCGCGCCGAAGCCGGTGCACGCTTGCGCCTCAAGCGCCTGATCCAGCCTTTCATCCTGCGCCGCACCAAGGCGCAGGTGCTCTCCGAGCTGCCGTCCCGTACCGAGATCGTGCTGCCGGTCGAATTGACGGCCGAAGAAACGGCGCTCTACGAATCACTGCGCCGCGATGCGCTGGAAAAGCTGGCTGCACTGGAAGCGCCTGAAAGCCAGAAGTCGATCCAGATCCTGGCCGAGATGATGCGTTTGCGGCGCGCCTGCTGCAATCCTGCCCTGGTGGCGCCGGAACTGAATCTGCAAAGCAGCAAGCTGACCGTGTTTGGCCGCCTGCTGGAAGGCTTGCTGGAGAACCGCCACAAGGTCCTGGTGTTCAGCCAATTCGTGGACCATTTGAGCCTGATCCGAAAACACCTCGATGCGCGCGGCATTCGCTACCAGTATCTCGATGGCGCCACGCCCATGCAGGAGCGTAAAAAGCGGGTTGACGCCTTCCAGGGTGGCGAGGGCGATGTATTTCTCATCAGCCTGAAAGCTGGTGGCGTGGGTATCAACCTGACTGCCGCCGACTACGTGATCCACATGGACCCGTGGTGGAACCCCGCGGTCGAAGACCAGGCCTCGGACCGCGCCCACCGCATGGGCCAGCAGCGACCCGTGACCATTTACCGGCTGGTGGCGCGCCACACCATCGAGGAAGGCATCGTGGAACTGCACAAACACAAACGCGACCTGGCAGACAGCCTGCTCGAAGGGAGCGACATGTCGGCCCGCATGTCCCCTGGCGACATGCTGCGCATGCTGCAGGATGGCTTGCGCTAGGGTCGACGCGGGTACAATCAAGGCATTCACCAACTCCGGATCGAAGACATGGAAGAAGACAACGCAAGCCGCACCAGACCGAACGCCCACGTGGTCGGCGTCAAATCCTGGACCGCCTATGTCGGCGTGATCGTATTGGGTGCCCTGCTGCTTTGCCTGGTGCCGCTCTCCTTCATGGTCAGCGAAGTGCTGGCGGCAGTAGTGCTCGTGTTGGCGGCACTGATCATCGGATACCGCTTCCTGCTCATACGCAGCGTGCAGCTGTATTACGATGACGTGGGCGTGTGGGCTTACTCCGGCGTGCTGCCCTGGAAAAAAGGCGTGGCCGGCGTGAAATGGCGCGACATGGACGAGGCGACCTTCGAGCAGGGCTTCTGGAGCTGGCTCACGCGCTCCTACACCATCCGCATCGGCCACCGTTTTACCAAGGCCAGCGAAATCCGGCTGACCAGCATCGCGCGCGGCAAGGATGCCGTCACCACCCTCAACACCTACCAACAGGCCTTGATACGCGCGGGCCGCATCGACTAGGAAGCGACCATGCGACTTGCCACAGCACTGGTTTCACTGCTCGCTGCCGCCACCTTGCAGGCCAGCGCCGCCTGCGTCGCACCGGCTGCGACGATCACCGCAGCACAACGCCAGGCGCAGGCCATCGAGATGCTCGCCTGCCTTGCCGACCCGGACCCCGCCGTGCGCGACGACCTGGCCTTCACCACCTTGCAAACCTGGATGCGCGGCGGCCTGCTGGACGCGGCCACCATGCAGAGCATGCGCGCGACGCTGACAGCGCGCCTGCAGGCACCCGACGACAGCGGCGTGGCAAGGCCCTTCGCTGCACTCACGCTGGCCGAGGTAGTGCGCGCCGACCGCATCAAGGCCTTCCTGTCGCAGGCCGAACGTGACGCCCTGTTTCGCGCCAGCGTGGCCTACCTGGCCAGTGTGCGCGACTACCGTGGCTTCGATGCCAGGGAAGGCTGGCGCCACGGCGTGGCCCATGGCGCCGACCTGATGCTGCAGTGGTCAGTGCATCCGGCGCTGGACAGGGACCAGCAACTGGCCATGCTGGGCGTGATCGCAACCCAATTGCGCGCCCCCGGCCAGCAAATGCCGCCCCATGCCTACCGCTACGGCGAAGGCGAACGCCTGATGGCGCCCGTGTTCTATCTGGCGCGCCGCAGCACCCTCACCGAATCGGACTGGCAAAGCTGGTTTGCGCAGTTACTGCCCGCTGCGACAGCGCAGAGCCAGGCCTCGCTGGCCGAGCGCCACAACCTGAAGGGCTTCCTGTTTCCATTGTATGCATCACTGGCAGAGAGCAGCGATGCAGCGCAGCGCGCGCGCCTTCTGCCAATTGTGACAAAAGCGCTCAAGCAGCTCGATTGATGCTAATCTGACGCCCGCCACCACGATGGCAAGGCAGCGTCTGCCCACTATTTACAAGGCTTTCACCCATGATCAAGACAAAAATCGCCCTCGCCGTATTGTTGACGACTTTTGCGCTGGCGCCGGCCAGCGCCGCCAAGTCCAAGAAACACGCCGCCAAGGGCAAGACCACCACCTCGGCCAAGTCCAAGCACAAGGGCGGCCACGTGAAGGCGCCAGTCGCCTCGAAAAAACACGGCAAGTCCAAGGCGGTCGCCGCAAAGGCAGTGGCCCATGTCGCCGCGCCCGTAGTGGTGGCGTCGAACGAGAGCAATTACGACAAGCGCTTTACCACGCTGGGCATGCAGTTTCTCGGCGCCCTGTGGCGCATCGATCCCGAAAGCGCGATCTCGGTTGGCAAATACGATAGCGCCGCCACCCTGAGCCTGCCAACGCCGGCCGCGCGCGCGCAGCAACTGGCCTTCATCAACGATTGGCTGGACAAATTTGGCAAAGTCGACGCCAGCAAACTGTCGCCTAAACAGCGTACCGACCAGGCACTACTCCTTAATAAGCTGCGCTCCGACCGCTGGTACCTGACCGATTTCCGCGAGTACGAATGGAATCCGTCGATCTACAACATCGCCCAGCCGATTGATATGATCCTCGGGACCGAATACGCGGCCAAGCCGCAGCGCCTGCGCACCCTGCTCAAGCGCATCGCCGAAGTGCCGGCCTTTTACCGCGCGGCCCAGGCCAGCATCGTCAACCCGACCCACGAACACACCCAATTGGCGTTGGCGCAGGCGCCAGGCACCTTGTCTGTGCTGGCCGATTTGGGCAAGGCCGCTCAGGAATCGATTCTGACGCAGGCGGAAAAAGACCTGTACGCACAGCGCATCGCAGCTGCCGGCAACGCGGTGATCGGCTTCGTCAACTTCCTGACCGAACTCGATCAGCAGCAGATGGCCAACAACAGCGCGCGCTCCTTCCGCATCGGCAAAGCCTTGTATGAACCGAAGTTTGCCTACGACGTGCAAGCGAGCGTAAGCGCCGAACAGATGTACCAGAAGGCCCTGGCTGCGCGCGAAGTGCTGTTGCAGCGCATGGATGGCCTGGCCGATGAACTGTGGACCAAGACCATGGGCAACGCCACCAAGCCGGCCGACCGTACCGCAAAAATCGGCATGGTGATCGACCGCCTCTCGTCCAACCACGTGGCGCCGCAGGACTTTTTTGCGGAGATCCGGCGCCAGATTCCGGTGCTGCAGGACTGGGTCATCAAGAACAACCTGCTCACGCTCGATCCGAAAAAACCGCTGGTGGTGCGCGAAACGCCGATGTACCAGCGCGGCGTGGCCGGTGCCAGCATCGATGCCCCAGGCCCTTACCGTCCACAGGACCGCACCTATTACAACGTCACCCCGCTCGATGGCATGACGCCTGAACAGGCCGAGAGCAGCCTGCGCGAATACAACCAGTGGATCCTGCAAATCCTGAACATCCATGAAGCGATCCCCGGCCACTACGCGCAACTGGTGTATGCCAACAAATCGCCTTCGCTGATCAAATCCCTGTTTGGCAATGGCGCCATGGTTGAAGGCTGGGCCGTGTACGGCGAGCGCATGATGCTCGAATCGGGCTACGGCGACAACACCCCAGAGATGTGGCTGATGTACTCGAAGTGGAATCTGCGCACCGTCACCAACACCATTCTCGATTACAGCGTGCACGTGCTGGGCATGACCGAAGAACAGGCGCTGGACCTGCTGGTGCGCCAGGCCTTCCAGACCAAGAGCGAAGCGACCGAGAAGTGGCACCGGGTGCAGGTCAGCTCCGTTCAGCTGACCAGCTACTTCAGTGGCTACAGCGAGATCATGGAACTGCGCGAGCAGCGCAAGCAGGCGCTCGGTGCCAAGTTTGTGCTCAAGGACTTCCATGACGAGTTCCTCAGCTACGGCAGCGCGCCGGTCAAGATGATCAAAGAATTGATGCAATGACCCGCTTCCTGACGGTCGGTTCCCTGATGCTGATCGTCGGGTACACGCTTGCCTGCATCGGCCTGTATCTGATGCAGCGTTCCCTGATCTTTTATCCCCAGCCGCGCCGCTTCGGCACTGCCGACAACCTGATCAAACTGCAGGTCGATGGCGCCACGCTCAACGTCACCGCTCGCCCCATGGCAGGCGAGCAGGCAGTGATCTACTTCGGCGGTAATGCGGAAGATGTGTCGGGCAGCGTGGGCACCTTGGCGGCCGCCTTCCCCGAGCATGCCGTGTATTTGATCCACTATCGCGGTTATGGCGGCAGCAGCGGAAATCCTAGCGAAGAGGCGCTGTTTGCCGATGCGCTGGCCGTGTACGACCAGCTGCACGCGCGCCACGCGAAGATCACCATCGTTGGGCGCAGCCTGGGCAGCGGCGTCGCTGTGCATCTGGCCAGCCTGCGGCCTGTGGTGCGGCTGGTGCTGGTCACGCCTTACGACAGCATTGCGGGGCTGGCCGCGCAGCAGTTCCCCGCTTTTCCGATCCGCTTTTTGTTAAGCGATAAATTCGAATCATGGCGCGATGCGCCGCAGGTGGCGGCGCCCACCACGCTGGTCATCGCCAGCGATGATGTCGTCATTCCCCGCGCCAGCAGCGAGCTGCTGCTCACGCGCTTCAAGCCTGGTGTGGCCCACGCGGTCGTCATTCCTGGTGCCGGCCACAATACCATCGCCGACCAGCCATCCTACCTGGCGGCGTTGGCGCACTAGGCCTCGTTTGGCACTAGCATCAGCAAGTCGGTTACGCCGATATCGATGCCGGCTTGCGAGAGCAGTGTGCTGGCCTGGCCACGGTGGTGGGTCTGGTGATTGAAGAAGTGAAGCACCAGACTGCCAAAGCGCTTGTTCGAGACCACGCCTTTGGTGTTCGCATAATGCAGAACGTGATCGAGGTCGGCGTCGGTAAGCGTCGCTGCCCACGCGCTGATGATCGCGTCCAGGGCCTGCCGGTGCGCCGTCAGCGCGGCCAGGTCGCTGCTATGCATGGCGGTCAGTCCCGTTGGTGCGGGTGCCTCCAGCAAAGCCTGCAGCATGGGAAAGCGCGCCGGGTGGGTGGCAAAGCGCCGCAGCCAGATGGTGTCGCCAGCGACAATGTGATTGAGCGTGCCGGCCAGCGAGCCGAAAAACGCGCCCCGTTCGGCCACGAATTCGCCCGCAGGCAGCTTGGCCGCAGCAGCGTACAACTGCGTGTTCATCCAGGCGTTGTACTGCGCCAGCAGTATGCAATGACCGCGTTCCGACATGTCTTCTCCTGTCAATACTGTGCATTTACGCACAAACAGCGTGCTCATGCGCGCCGCGAATCTTAGCAGTTTGAAAAAATCATTCCAGTAGAATTATTTTGGGCTGTTGCCTTCCGTGAAGTTGCTCAGCTCTTCGTGCGATTGTCACCTCTTCGGCCCCTATAAAAAACATGGAGACCAATAATGACATCGCAATTCAAGAGCACGCTGGCGGGCTTTGCAGCCGCGCTATGCCTGGCGGCGCCTGCCGCCCTTCACGCCCAGGTCACCGCCGGGCCCGGCACCTGGAGCGCCAACCAGACCTGGGCTGCCGACAGCGTCAATGGCGGCAACCTGACCGGCTATTTCTACTGGCCGGCCAGCCAACCCACTCTGGGCGGCAAGCGCGCCCTGGTGCTGGTACTACACGGTTGCACCCAGACTGCGGCGGGCGACGTCATCGACTCGACCAGCGACAAGGGCTTCGGCTGGAAGGCTGCGGCCGAGCAGTACGGCGCCGTGATCCTGGCGCCCAATGCGACCGGCAATGTCTACAGCAACCACTGCTGGGACTATGCCAGCACCAGCCACAACCGCACCAGCGGCCATGATGCCATCCTGCTCAATCTGATCAGCCGTTTCGTCACTGACAGCCGCTACGCGATCGACCCCAACCAGGTGTATGTGACCGGCTTGTCCTCGGGCGGCGGCGAAACCATGGCCCTGGGCTGCATGGCGCCTGACATCTTTGCGGGCGTTGGCATCAACGCGGGACCGCCACCTGGCACCACCACGGGGCAGATCGGCTTTGTACCGTCGGGCTATACCGCCACCACGGCAGCGAACAATTGCAAGAGCTTGGCTGGCAGTAATTTGTCCAAATTCGCCACCCAGATTTCCAGCGTGATCTGGGGGACCAATGACTACACGGTGGCCCAGGCTTACGGGCCCATGGATGCAGCGGCCATGCGCGGCGCGTATGGCGGCACCTTTACCAAGGGCACGACCACCAACGTCGCCACGGGCGGCAGCAATATTCCCTACACGGACAGCAGCGGCAAGCTGCGCACCTCGGAAATCACGGTCACCGGCATGGGCCATGCCTGGCCGTCCGGCACTGGCGGGCAGAACGCCAATTATGTGGACGCGACCAAGGTCAACTACCCTGCCTTTCTCATGGATTTTTGGTTCGCCAACAACCTGCGCGCAAGCAGCGTGGCCTCGCCCGTGATGACGGCGTGCCAGGCTGTGGTGTCGGGCAACACGGGCACCATCAGTGGTTCGGCGACCGATGCGGCCGGCACCATTAGCAGCTATAAGGTGGTGCTTAGCGGCGCCACGGCGGTCAATGATGCGGCCGCTGGCAGCGGCGCCAGTTTCAGCATCGGCTATGCGCTGGCCAATGGCTATTACACGGGCAGCGTGACGGCCACGGATGCGAGCACCGGCAAGACGTCCACGCCATGCACCATTGCCCAGTTCCTGGTCGGTCCTGCGCCAGCGATCCAGCCGCCTGCTGGCCTGACGGTGACGGCGAGTACTGCCAGCAGCATCAGCCTGTCGTGGAGCGCAGTGAGCGGGGCCACCGGCTACCATGTGTACCGCAATGGCAGCAAGGTGACCACCACTCCCGTCACTGCCACCAGCTACACCAGCAGCGGCCTGGCGGCGGCGACCAGCTACAACTTCCAGGCCAGTGCGGTCAACGCCTCGTCCGAGAGTGTGCTGTCGAATGCTGTGACTGGTACGACGAGCTCGGGCTTTACCTGTACTGCCACGACGTCCAGCAACTACGCCCATGTGCAGGCCGGACGCGCGCACGACAGTGGCGGCTATGCACTGGCCAATGGCTCAAACCAGAGCATGGGGCTGGACAATACCTTCTACACGGCGACGCTGGCGCAGACCTCGGCTGGCTACTACATCATCGGTAACTGCCCGTAACGCAGCCGGGTCGGTGGCCATCATGGTGGCCGGCCCGTTAGCTCGGGTCAGGATGGGATGGGTGCGCTGAAGGTCAGCAGGTTGCCGTCGAGGTCGAGAATGGAAAACTCGCGCAGGCCCCAGGGCTTGTCGCCCAGCGGGTCCTTGGGGTGGACGACGTTGAGGATCAGGTATTCGGCGTATAAGGCGTCGATGCCGGTGACGTTGACGCGGCAGCCGGTTTCCAGGGGAATGGCGGGATTGTCGGTGAGCCAGAAGTGGATGTCGGCGCCATCACGCGTGATCATGGCCAGGGTGGGATGGACAGCCACGCGCTCGAAGCCCAGCGTTTCGAAGAAGTGCACACTGCGCTCAATGTCCAGGGAGGGCAGTTTGGGAATGGCAGTCTTCAACCAGGCATGCATGGGCACTCCTTCGCTGGGAACTTATTCAATAACTAAGTATATGCCAAGTGAATAGTGCTGCGTGAGACTTTTCCTGCTAGCGCGTTTTCAGCGAACGCTACAAATCCCCACACCACTGTCCTTGCGAAAGCGAGGACCCATACAGCTGTCGTTCCGAGATGGCACGCTTCTCTGAGTTACCTATGCATGGGTCCTCGCTTTCGCAAGGACAGTGGTGCGGACTGATTGGTTTCTTTGCCGGCAGCTCAGGGCTTCATGGTGTTCATGATATCGACCAGCAGCTCATTGCTCTGCGGCGGCAGGAAGAAGCCATAGTCGTCGCGCTTGTACGGGCTCGGCTGAATCACCAGGTCCTTGTTCAGGATGAAGGTGCGGGGCACATATTTGCCATCGAGGCTGTACTTGAGCAGGTCCTTCTTGTCCCGGTCCTGGTTCAGCCTGACCAGCACCACCTTGCGCGACGCTGCCAGGACCTTGGGATCATTGAACATGGTCGCGTACTGCTTGCACACGCCGCACCAGTCGGCATACACAATCAAGAGCATGGGCTTGTTCTCGCGCTTGGCAATGGCGGCGCCTTCCGCATAGCCATGCCATTGCACGGCCTTGTCGTTCCAGTCGATGCCGGCAAACGCCGGGCTTGACCCCATGAGCAGCAGCGCCGCGAGCGCCCAGGCGCGCCGACTCAGCATGCTCACGCCACTTCTTCCGGTGCCTGCGTGATCCTCACGAACAGGGGCGCAGCGAGCAGGCCCACTTCAAACAGGATGCACATCGGGATGGCCAGCGAGAGCATGCTGACCGCGTCAGGCGGGGTGATGATGGCCGAGATGACAAAGGCGCTGACCCAGGCGTAAGGGCGGATTTCCTTGAGCTTGTCGACGCTGATGATGCCCATGCGGACCAGGATCACCACCACCACCGGCACCTCGAACGCGGCGCCAAAGGCCAGGCACATGGACATCACGAAGTCGAGGTAGTTTTCGATATCGGGCGTGACGGCAATCGACGTCGGTGAAAAATCATTGATGAACTTGAACACCCGCCCGAACACGAGGAAATAGCAAAAAGCCACGCCGCCCATGAACAGGGCCGATGACGACACCACCAGCGGCAGCACCAGGCGCTTTTCGTGGGCGTACAAGCCAGGCGCAATGAAGGCCCAGATCTGGTAGAACACCCACGGCAGGGCGATGATGATGGCCACCACCAGCGTGACCTTCATGGGCACCAGGAAGGGCGAAGTGACGCCAGTGGCAATCATCTTCGAGCCGTGCGGCAGCGCCGCCATCATGGGGCGGGCAATGATTTCGTAGATTTCGCGCGCGCCCGGCCAGATGAACAGGGCCGCGCACACGACAGCCACGCCGATGACGGCGCGGACCAGGCGGGTGCGCAGCTCAACGAGGTGAGAGATAAAGGTCTCTTCGACCGCGGCAGGTTCTGTCATTAGAAAAACGAAGTGGTGGAGGTGGAGCGCGGACGGAATTTCTTGACTCGGGCGGCGCCCGACATGATGTGCGACTTGCCGCCATTGCGCTGCTTGTACCAGCCGGGAATGGCGGAATTACGGACCAGCTTCTTGCGCCGGAAGTCGCGCGCCTTGCGTTCCAGGTCGCTCATGGTGGCCGTTGGCATGGTCGAGGAAGGCAGGTCGCGCCAGGCCGATTCCACGTCGTCAATGCTGTCCTTGATGCTGGCCTGGACGTCGGCGCGGATGGTCTGCGCCGTGTCGGCCACTTCCTGTTTCAGGTTGCGCAGCTCGTCGAGCTCCATTTCGCGGCTGACCTCGGACTTCACTTCGTGCAGATAGCGCTGGGCGCGTCCGTACAGCGAGCCCGCCATGCGCGCTACTTTCGGCAACTTTTCAGGGCCGATGACGATCAGGGCAACAACGCCAATGATGGCGAGTTTGGACAGTCCAAGGTCTATCATGGCGCTCTCAAGTTAGTGACGCACGGGCAGGGCATGCCATGCGCGGCCATCACAGCTTGGTTTTTTCTTTCGCGTCGACGTCGATCGTGGTCTTGTCGGCCACTTGCGATGGCGGCACCGGGGCTGGTTTGTCTTCCTCGCCCTTGATGCCATCCTTGAAGCCCTTGACGGCCTTGCCAATATCGCCACCCATATTGCCGAGTTTCTTGGTGCCGAAGATCAGCACGACGACGATGAGCAAAATGACCCAGTGAATCCAGCTTGTACCACCCATGCTATTTCTCCTTGCGTGGCGCGAACGCCCGTCTTTCGTTAATCACTATCGCGACAGTATACGCGATGCGCGCCGCTGCTGCCGCTTTCACGCGGTCAATACAGCTTGCTTTTCTGACCTGTTAACGCTGGCCGCGCCACGGGTGGGCGCCGCCAATCACATGTAAGTGCAGATGGTACACCTCTTGCCCACCATCGGGCCCGCTGTTGATCAGGGTCTTGTAGCCGCCTGTCGCGCTGCCATCGGCACCGTGGGTCACTGCACAGCCATGCTCGGCCGCCAGTTTTGGCGCCAGCGCCAGCATCTTGCCCAGCAATGCAGTGTGGCTGTCGTTGCAATCGGACAAGGTCGCGACGTGTAACTTCGGAATCACCAGCAGGTGCACCGGGGCGGCCGGGTTGATATCCTTAAATGCCAGCAAGTCATCATCCTCGTAGACGATGGTCGATGGAATGCGCTTTGCAGCGATTTTGCAGAACAGACAGTTGTCCACATGCTCTCCAGGTCAGATTGTTCAGGGCGCGGCAGTGTCGGCGCGCGCGGCTTTTTCTTCGATGCCGGATACGCCCTCGCGGCGCGCCAGTTCATCGAGCACCTGCTGCGGCGTCAGGTCAAAGGCCGCCAGCAGCACCATCGAGTGGAACCACAGGTCGGCGCACTCGTAGAGCACCGCGCTGCTGTCGCCATCATGGCGCGCATCCTTGGCCGCCATGACCAGTTCAGTCGCTTCTTCACCGATTTTTTTCAGGATGGCGTCGTCGCCCTTGGCGAACAGGCGCGATACATAGGAGGTGGCCGGGTCGCCCCCGTGGGCCAGCTTGCGCGACTCCAGCACCGCCGCCAGGCGTTTCAAGGTCTCGCTCATGGCTTCTCATCCTTGTGCTTGGCATACATGGTGGAAGGGTCCTTGAGCACTGGTTCGGTGACCACCCAGTCGCCGCTGGCCGCCTCGCCATCGAAGCGCTGGAAAAAGCAGGAATGGCGCCCCGTGTGGCAGGCGATGCCGCCGGCCTGCTCAATTTTCAAGAGCACCACGTCTTCATCGCAATCGAGCCGCACTTCCAGCACCTTTTGCACATTGCCCGATTCCTCGCCCTTGTGCCAGAGCTTCTTGCGCGAACGGCTCCAGTACACCGCTTCACCCAGTTCCACCGTTTTGGCCAGTGCATCGCGGTTCATCCAGGCGAACATCAGCACATCGTTGCTGACCGCTTCCTGGGCGATCACCGGCACCAGGCCGTGTTCGTCCCATTTGACTTTTTTGAGCCAGGGCAGATTGGCTGCGCCTGGAGAGAGTGTGTTTGCCATGCTTAATCCAAGCGCATCGGAATGCCCTGCGCGGCCATGAAGCGTTTCGCCTCTTGCACCGTATGCTGGCCATAGTGAAAAATACTCGCTGCCAGCACCGCGTCAGCCTTGCCGATCTTGATGCCGTCAGCCAGGTCCTGCAAGCCGCCCACGCCGCCCGAGGCAATGACAGGGATGCCCACCGCGTTCGACACAGCCGCCGTCAATCCCAGGTCGAAGCCGACCTTGGTGCCGTCGCGGTCCATGCTGGTCAACAGAATCTCGCCTGCGCCCAGCTGCTCCATTTTCATGGCCCATGCAATGGCGTCCAGGCCCGTGGCCTTGCGCCCGCCGTGGGTGAACACTTCCCACTTGCCCGGTGCGACCTGCTTGGCATCGATGGCCACCACAATGCACTGGGCGCCGTGTTTTTGCGAGGCGTCGAACACCAGTTGCGGGTTCGTCACCGCCGAGGTGTTCATGCTCACCTTGTCAGCGCCCGCATTGAGCAGGCGCCGCACGTCGGCCACTTCGCGCACGCCGCCGCCGACAGTGAGGGGAATAAAGACGGTATTGGCCACCGCTTCGATGATGGGCAAAATCAGGTCGCGCCCGTCGGACGAGGCGGTGATGTCGAGGAAGGTGATTTCGTCGGCGCCCTGGGCGTCATAGCGGCGCGCGATTTCGACCGGGTCGCCGGCGTCGCGCAGCTCGGTGAAATTGACGCCCTTGACGACGCGGCCACCGGTCACGTCCAGGCAGGGAATGATGCGTTTAGCGAGCATGGTGTGTCCCGCCCATCAGGCGGCATCGCCCTCGGTCAGCTGGTCGGCGCGCGCCTGCGCTTCGGCCAGGTTGATGGTGCCTTCGTAAATCGAGCGGCCGCAGATGACGCCTTCGATGCCCTCTTCCTGCACCGCGCACAGCGCTTCGACGTCGCCGATGTTGTGCAAACCGCCAGAGGCGATGATGGGAATGCGTACCGCCTGGGCCAGCTTGACAGTGGCCTCGATATTGATCCCGCCCATCATGCCGTCGCGGCCTATGTCGGTGTAGATGATGGACTCGACGCCATAGGCTTCGAATTTCTTGGCCAGGTCGATCACTTCGTGGCCGGACATCTTGCTCCAGCCATCGGTGGCGACCTTGCCATCCTTGGCGTCCAGGCCGACGATGATACTGCCCGGGAAAGCGCCGCAGGCATCATGCAGGAAGCCCGGGTTCTTGACCGCTGCCGTGCCAACGATGATGTAGGTGATGCCGTCATCGAGATAACGCTCGATAGTGTCCAGGTCGCGGATGCCGCCGCCCAGTTGCACGGGGATTTCCTCGATATCGTTATCGACCGCGAATTCCTGCACCACTTGCAGGATCGATTTGACGGCAGCCTCGTTTTTCGGTTTGCCGGCAAAGGCGCCGTTCAGGTCGACCAGGTGCAGGCGGCGCGCGCCCTGCTTGAGCCAATGCAGCGCCATTTCGGCGGGGTCTTCGGAAAAAACGGTGGCAAGTTCCATGTCGCCCTGTTTGAGGCGCACGCAGTGACCGTCTTTAAGGTCGATGGCAGGAATAAGCAGCATGATCGTATGAGTGTGGGTGGTGGGGTGAAATCAGGGATTCCAGTGAACGAAATTCTGGTACAGCTGCAGGCCCGCCGCGGCGCTTTTCTCCGGGTGGAACTGGGTGGCAAACAGGTTCTCGCGCGCGACCGCGCAGCAGAATGGCGCGCCGTATTCGGTGGTCGCGGCCACCAGCGAGGCGTCCTCCGGCTGCACATAGTAGCTGTGCACAAAATAGAAATAGGCCTTGTCGGCGATGCCCTTCCACAGCGGATGGGCACCGGCTTGCTGCACGCGGTTCCACCCCATTTGCGGGACCTTGAAGCGCGAGCCATCGTCCTGCAGGCGGCCTTCCAGTTGAAAGCGCACCACCTTGCCGGGCAAGAGACCCAGGCCGGGCGTGTCGCCTTCTTCGGACACGTCAAAGAGCATCTGCTCGCCCACACACACGCCCATCATCGGGCGCGTTTTGGCAGCGCGAAGCAGGGCTTCCTCGACGCCGGAGGCGCGCAGGCTGGCCATGCAGTCGCGCATGGCGCCCTGGCCCGGCAGCACGATACGGTCGGCGCTGTCGATGTCGGCCACTTCGCCGGAAATGAGGACGTCGGCTTCCGGTGCGACGGCGCGCAGTGCCTGCGCTACCGAGCGCAGATTGCCCATCCCGTAATCAACTACCACGATCTTGTTCATGGCTTTACAGGCTGCCCTTGGTGGAAGGGATGGTGCCGGCCGAACGCGCGTCCAGTTCGGCCGCCATGCGCAGCGCGCGGCCAAAGGCCTTGAACACGGTTTCGCACTGGTGGTGGGCGTTCTCGCCACGCAGGTTATCGATGTGCAGGGATACCAGGGCGTGGTTGACGAAACCCTGGAAAAACTCATGCGCCAGGTCGACGTCGAAACTGCCGATCATGGAACGCTTCCAGGGCACGTGCATTTCCAGGCCGGGACGACCGGAGAAATCGATGACCACGCGCGAGAGCGCTTCGTCCAGCGGCACGTAGGCGTGGCCATAGCGGCGAATGCCCTTCTTGTCGCCGATGGCCTTGGCCACGGCCATGCCAAGGGTGATGCCGGTGTCTTCGACCGTGTGGTGGGCGTCGATGTGCAGGTCGCCCACGCACTCGATATCAAGGTCGATCAGGCCGTGGCGTGCGATCTGGTCGAGCATGTGGTCGAGAAAGGGCACGCCCGTGTTGAGCTTCTGGACGCCGGTGCCATCGAGATTGATGGCGACGCGGATCTGGGTTTCATTGGTGTTGCGGGTAATCGATGCGGTGCGGGTCATGGGGCGGCTCGGTTAGTGCGAATTGAGTGCTGCCTGGAAGGCATTCAGGAAAGCGGTATTTTCGTCGGGCGTACCCACGGTGACTCGGATGCAGTTAGCCAGCATCTGGTGCATTCTACTCACATTTTTGACCATGATCTTGTCCGCTTCAAGTTTCGCGCACAGGGCAATGGCGTCGGGCACGCGCACCAGCAGGAAATTGGCCGCCGAGGGGTAGGGCGTCACGCCCGGCAAGGCTGCCAGGCCAGCAGCGAGGATGGCGCGCTCGGCGATGATGCGGTTGGCCTGGTCGTTGAGCACGTCGATATGGTCGAGGGTGAATTCGGCGGCGACCTGGGTCAGCACATTGACGTTGTAGGGTGGCCGCACTTTTTCAAACTGTTCAAGCAGGGCAGGCGCTGCCGTCATGTAGCCAAGGCGAATGCCGGCCAGGCCCAGCTTCGATAGCGTACGCATGACCACCAGGTTCTCGAACTCGGGCAGGCGGTGCATGAAGCTGGCGCGCGCGAACGGGCCGTAGGCTTCGTCAACCACGGCAATGCCGGTGTCGCCAAGCGCCGTGATGATGTCGGCCACGTCGGCTTCGTCAAACAGATTGCCGGTCGGGTTGTTCGGGTAGGCCAGGAACACCAGCGCAGGCTTGTGCTTGGCGATGGCGGCGAGCATGGCCGGCTTGTCGAGGGTCAGGTCTTCCTTCAGCGGCACGCCCACGAAATCGGCGCCAGCCAGCATGGCCGAGCGCGCGAACATGACGAAGGCAGGCACTGGCGCCATGATGACGGCGCGCTCTTCGCGCGTGGCCACGGCCATGATCATCATCGAGATGCACTCATCCGAGCCATTGCCGAGGATGACGTCGTACCCCTGGGGCACACCCATGCGCGCGCGGATCTTGTGTTTGAGGCTGGCGTAACTGGGCACGGGATAACGGTTCAGCACCGCGTCGGCAAGACGGCGCCCGAGTTCGGCGCGCAGGGCCAGCGGCAGCGGATACGGGTTCTCCATCGCGTCGAGTTTGATGAAGCCGCTCGTTTCCGGCACGTGGTAAGGCAGGTCGGCCTGGATCTCGGGGCGTATGGTGTTCTTGATCAGTTGGTCGAGAAAGGACATGGGTGCTGTTTTCTTATGAAATGACTTCTTCCGGCGCCGTTTTTTTGGCCGATTTGCGGGTCGCGCTTTTTTTCGCGGGCTTGCTGCCTTCAGGCGCGGCCAGGCGGCTTCGAATGATCTCGCAATAGGCGGGATTGAGTTCGAAGCCGACAAAATGGCGGCCGCTGCGCTTGGCGGCCAGCGCGGTGGTGCCGCTGCCCATGAACAGGTCGAGCACCACGCCATCCGGCGGGCACGATGCCTTGACCATGCGCTCGATGATTTCCAGCGGCTTCTGGGTCGGGTGGTCTTCCCGCTCCGGATGCTCGCGGTGCAGGCGCGATACGCTCCACAAATCCTTGGGGTTGTAACCCACTTCCAGCCATTTGGCGCCCACGAAGATGGAACGCGACCTGGCCTTCTTGGTTTCGGCGTCGTACGGGATGCGCACGGCGTCGAGGTCGAAATAATAGTCTTTGCGCTTGACGAAAAAGCCAATGGTGTCGTGCACCGAGGTGAAGCTGCGCACGCTGCCGCCCATGGAGGGCACGCGCCGGTCCCAGATGATCTCATTCATCATCGTCATGCGCGACTTGAGCATGACGAAAATCTCGGGCGAAAAGCGCCAGGTCAGGAAAATATACAGGCTGCCGTTTGGTTTCAACTTGGGCAGGGCCGCCGTGATCCATTGCTCGGTCCAGGCCAGGTAGTCGGCCACGCTTTGCTGGTCCGAGTCGTTGCCGTAGTCCTTGCCCAGGTTGTAGGGCGGGTCGGTCAGGATCAGGTCGACCGCGCCATCGGGAATGCGTGAGAGGCCCGTCAAGGCATCCTCGCAATAGACCTGGTCGACCCAGTCGGCGTTCATGGGACCTCTTTCAGACGCAGCTCGGCACTGCGCGCGTGGGCCTGCAAGCCTTCGCCATAGGCCAGGGTAGCGGCGACGCGGCCCAAAGTCTGGGCGCCCGCTTCGCTCACGTGAATGATGGAGGAGCGCTTCTGGAAGTCGTACACGCCCAGCGGCGAAGAAAAACGTGCGGTGCGCGAGGTAGGCAGCACGTGGTTCGGGCCGCAGCAGTAGTCGCCCAGCGCTTCGGACGAAAAGCGGCCCAGGAACATGGCGCCGGCGTGACGGATCTGGTCCGCCCATTGCTGCGGGTTTTCCGCAGAAATTTCCAGGTGCTCGGCGGCGATGGCGTTCGCGATGGCGCAGGCTTCGGCCATGTCGCGCACCTTAATCAGGGCGCCGCGGTCGGTGAGCGAGGTGCGGATGGTCTCGTGGCGCGGCATGGTGGGCAGCAGCTTGTGGATGCTCGCTTCCACCTGGGCGATGTAGGCCGCGTCAGGACACAGCAAAATGGCCTGCGCCAGTTCGTCGTGCTCGGCCTGGGAGAACAGGTCCATGGCCACCCAGTCCGGGTCGGTGGTGCCGTCGCACAGCACGAGGATTTCGGACGGGCCGGCAATCATGTCGATGCCCACCGTGCCAAACACGCGCCGCTTGGCCGAGGCCACATAGGCGTTGCCGGGGCCGACGATCTTGTCGACCGCAGCGATTGTCTCGGTGCCGTAAGCCAGGGCGCCGACAGCCTGGGCGCCACCGATGGTGATCACGCGCGTAACGCCGGCAATGGCCGCTGCTGCCAGCACCATCTGGTTCTTCACGCCGTCCGGCGTGGGCACCACCATGATGATCTCGGCCACTCCGGCCACCTTGGCGGGGATGGCATTCATCAGCACCGACGAGGGATAGGCGGCCTTGCCACCCGGGACGTAGATGCCGACCCGGTCGAGCGGGGTGATTTTCTGGCCCAGCACCGTGCCATCGGCTTCGGTGTAGGTAAAGCCACCCAGCTCCTGCTTCTGGCGTTCGTGGAAGACGCGGATGCGCGCGGCAGCCGTTTGCAGGGCCACGCGTTGGGCCTCGGGCAGGTCGGCCAGGGCCGCTTCGAGCTCGTACTGCGGCACCTCGAAGTGGGCCATGCTGGCCGCGCCGCCGGGGATGCGGTCGAAACGTATCGTGTAGGCCAGCACGGCCGCGTCGCCCCGCGTTTTTACATCATCCAGGATGTCGGCTACCGCATGCTCGATCGCTTCATCGGTGGACGCTTCAAAAGCGAGCAGCTTGGCCAGGCGTTGCTGGAAGTCTGGCTGGGACGAATCGAGTGTGCGAATCTGTAGCGACATGGTAGTGGGTCTTTATTGGGAATCGGTGCGCTTGGACGCTCGTTCAAACGCTTCAAGAATCGGTTGCAGGCGTTCGCGCTTGAGCTTCAAGGCGGCCTGGTTTACGACCAGGCGCGAAGAGATGTCCATGATCTCCTCCACTTCCACCAGATTGTTCGCGCGCAGTGTACTGCCGGTCGATACCACGTCGACAATCGCGTCCGACAGGCCCACCAGGGGCGCGAGCTCCATCGAGCCATACAGCTTGATCAAGTCCACGTGCACGCCTTTGGCGGCAAAGTGTTCGCGCGCGGTCTGCACGAACTTGGTGGCCACGCGCAGGCGCGCGCCGGTGCGCACAGCCTTGTCGTAGTCAAAGCCCGCGTGCACGGCCACCGACATGCGGCATTTGGCAATGTTCAAGTCGATCGGCTGGTACAGGCCTTCGCCGCCATGCTCGAGCAGCACGTCCTTGCCGGCCACGCCAAAATCGGCTGCCCCATGCTGCACATACGTGGGCACGTCCGAGGCGCGCACGATGATCACGCGCACATTCGGGTCATTCGTGGCCAGGATCAGCTTGCGCGAAGTTTCCGGATTTTCCAGCACCGTGATGCCGGCCGCTTCCAGCAGCGGCAGCGTGTCTTCAAAGATGCGGCCTTTCGACAGCGCCAGGATCAGTTGCCCGCTACCGGTACGAAAGTCGCTCATGAGGATTTGATGCGCACGATATCGGCGCCCACGGCGGAGAGCTTCACTTCCATGCGGTCGTAGCCGCGGTCCAGGTGATAGATGCGGTCGATGATGGTTTCGCCGCGCGCGGCCATGGCCGCAATGACCAGCGAAGCCGAAGCACGCAGGTCGGTGGCCATCACGGGTGCGCCTATCAGGTGGTCCACGCCCTTGATGAAGGCCGTATTGCCCTCGGTCTGGATGGACGCGCCCAGGCGGTTCATTTCCTGCACGTGCATGAAGCGGTTTTCGAAAATGGTTTCAGTCACGCGGCTGGTGCCGCCGGCAATCGTGTTCACCGCCATGAACTGGGCTTGCATGTCGGTCGGGAAGCCCGGGTATTCGGTGGTGCGGAAGGACACCGGCTTCGGACGCCCGCCCATTTGCGCGCGTATCCAGTCCGGACCCGAGGTCATCACCACGCCAATGTCGCGCAGCTTGTCGAGGGCGACGTCAAAGATGTCGGTACGCGTGTTCTTGATGAGGATATCGCCCCCGGTGGCCGCCACGGCGCACAGGAAGGTGGCCGCTTCAATGCGGTCGGAAATGACAGCATGGCTGGCGCCGTGCAGTTCGGCCACGCCCTGGATGACCAGGCGGTCGGTGCCAATGCCTTCAATCTTCGCGCCCATCTTCACCAGGAGGTGGGCCAGGTCCGTCACTTCCGGTTCACGCGCGGCGTTTTCCAGCACGGTTTCACCTTCGGCCAGGGTGGCAGCCATCAGCAGGTTTTCGGTGCCAGTGACAGTGATCATGTCAGTGTGGATGCGCGCGCCCTTGAGCTTTTTGCACTTGGCGTAGATGTAACCGCCTTCGATGGTGATGTCGGCGCCCAGGGCTTGCAGACCCTTGATGTGCTGATCGACCGGACGCGAACCGATGGCGCAGCCGCCTGGCAGGGAGACCTTCGCTTCGCCAAAGCGCGCCAGCAGGGGACCGAGCACCAGGATAGAGGCGCGCATGGTCTTGACCAGCTCATACGGCGCTTCCAGGGTGTCGATGGCGCTGCCGTTGAGGATGACGCGCTCGTCATCCTGATTCACTTTCAAGCCCGTCTTGGCCAGCAGTTTGAGCATGGTCTTGACGTCGTGCAGGCGCGGCACATTCGACAGGTCCAGGTCACCGGCCGTCAACAGGCCTGCGCACAAAATGGGGAGGGCGGCGTTCTTGGCACCGGAAATGTTGATCTCGCCGTCCAGGCGTTTGCCGCCGATGATCTTGAGCTGGTCCATGTTTTATCCTTGGTATTCTTCTGGGGTGAGGGTCTTCATCGACAGCGCGTGGATTTCTTCGCGCATGCGGTCACCCAGGACCGCGTACACCAGCTGGTGGCGCTGGATGGGACGCTTGCCGGCAAAGGCAGGCGAGACGATGACGGCGTTGAAGTGCTGGCCGTCGCCTTCGACTTCCAGGTGGGTGCAGTCCATGCCGGCGCTGATGTAGCCGTGGATGAGTTCAGGGGTGGTGGTCACGTTGGTTCCTTGATTAGTGGCGCAGGTTGTAGCCGCGCTTGAGCAGATTGATGGCAATGGCTGCAAGCAGCGCAAAGAACACCGACACGATGGCCAGGCTGGTCCACGGCGCCACGTCGGACTGGCCGAAGAAGCCGTGGCGGAAGCCATCGATCATGTAGAAAAAGGGATTGAAGTGCGACACCGCCAGCCAGAAGGGCGGCAGCGACTTGATCGAATAGAACACGCCTGCCAGGAAGGTGGCGGGCATGATCAGGAAGTTCTGGAAGGCGGCCAGCTGGTCGAATTTTTCAGCCCAGATACCGGCGATCAAGCCCATGGTGCCAAGGATGGCAGCGCCCAGGATGGCGAACACGACAATCCACACGGGGGCCGCAAAGCTGAGGTTGCCAAAAAAGGCAGTGACCAGGAATACGCCGCCGCCCACCACCAGACCGCGCACCACCGAGGCGAGCACATAGGCCGAGATGATTTCCCAGTGCGACAGCGGCGGCAGCAGGATGAACACCAGGTTGCCGCTGATCTTGGACTGGATCAGCGAGGACGAGGCATTGGCAAAGGCGTTTTGCAGCACGCTCATCATCACCAGGCCAGGGATCAGGAAGGCGGTGTAGCTGACGCCAGGATAGACCTGGATGCGGCCTTCGAGCACGTGGCCGAAGATCAGCAGGTAGAGCATGGCGGTGAGGATGGGCGCAGCCACGGTCTGGGTCGCCACTTTCCAGAAACGCAGCGTTTCCTTGTACAGCAGGGTCTGAAAACCAACGGAAAACATGCTCATACACTGCCTTTGTCCATGATCTGCAGGAAGATATCCTCCAGATCGGCTTGTTGCAACTGCATTTCATCGATGACCGCGCCGCTCTCGCGCAGGCGCGCCAGGATAGGTTCGACTTCGGTGTAATCGTTCACGCGCAGGCTGTACTTGCTGCCGGCCGCATGGCCGTTGCCGCTGTCGCGCTCATCGTGCGAGACCAGGTGGCGCAGCGATTCGGGCAAGGCGCCGCCGGACAGGTGCACGATCAACTGCGAGCCCGAGATACGGCGAATCAGGGCCGACATGGTGTCCAGCGCCACCACTTCGCCTGCCTTGAGCATGGCCACGCGCTGGCACATGGCTTGCGCTTCTTCGAGGTAGTGGGTGGTGAGCACCACGGTGTGGCCTTCGCGGTTCAAGCGCGCGATGAACTTCCACAGGGTCTGGCGCAGTTCCACGTCCACGCCGGCAGTCGGCTCGTCAAGCACGATGACAGGCGGCTTGTGCACCAGGGCCTGGGCCACCAGCACGCGCCGCTTCATGCCGCCGGACAGGGCGCGCATATTGACATCGGCCTTGTTGGTCAGGTCCAGCTCGCCCATGACTTCGTCGATCCACTTGTCATTGTTCTTCAGGCCGAAATAACCGGACTGCAGGCGCAAGGTTTCGCGCACCGTGAAGAAGGGATCGAACACCAGTTCCTGGGGCACCACGCCAAGCTTGCTGCGCGCTGCACGGAAGTCCGTGATCACATCGTGACCATGGATGGCGACACTGCCCGCGTCTGGGCGAATCAGGCCGGCAATGGTGGAAATGAGGGTGGTCTTGCCGGCGCCATTGGGGCCGAGCAAACCGAAGAATTCGCCTTCTTCTATCGATAGTGAAACGCCATTCAAGGCCTTGAGGCGCTTGTAGCTTTTCTCGACACGGTTAATCTGGATCGCTGTCATGCTTTTCAAAGAGGGAATTGTCTATACAGCATAAGGCTTAGTTGCTAGCTAAGCCGTCAATTATAGGTGAAATCGGGTATTACATTGCGGCGCTGACAAAGCAGCTGGTACGGGCAGGAAGGGAACCGGGGAGCCGGTTCGCTTCTCAGAAAGGCAGGATCAATGGTGGTGCAGATTGGCCGGGGTGGCGACCAGGAAGGCGTCCACGCCGTACAGGGCGGCGAGACTTTGCAAGCTGGCTGGCAGGTTGACGTAGGAGAGCGCGCTGCCAGCCTTGCGGGCCGCGCGTTTCCAGGCCAGCAGCACAGCCACGGCCGACGAGTCGACGACCTGGACCGAGGCCAGGTCGAACACGGTGCTGCCCGCCTTGATGGCAGCGACGCCCTGGGCCAGAGCCGCTGTCGCGTTCTGGGCCGTCAGGGCGCTGATGTTTTCCAGCTTGTTGGTCTGAGACATGGACAACTTACTTGGCAGGTTTGAGCGGCTTGTTGGCCAGTTTCTTGTTGCGCTCGGACAGCGCCTTGATCAGGCCGTCCACGCCGGACTTGCCGATTTCAGTGGCGAAGGTGCCCTTGTAGGTTTCCACCAGCCAGGCGCCGAGCACATTGATGTCAAAAATCTTCCAACCGGCTGGGGTCTTTTCCAGGCGGTAGTTCAAGGTGACAGGCTCGCCACGGGCCACGTTGACCGAGGAACGTACTTCCACTTCGTTGTCGGCAGGATCGGCGCGCAGGGGCTTGAATTCCACGGTTTCGTTCTTGATTTGCGAGAGCGCGCCCGAGTAGGTGAAGATCAGCAGGGTGCGGAATTCGGCCGAGAGCTGCTTTTGCTGCTCAGGCGTCGCATCTTTCCAGAAACGACCGGCAGCCAGGGCAGTCATGCGCTGGAAGTCGACGTAAGGCAAGATCTTGCTTTCCACCAAGTCCATGACCCGCTTCTGGTTGCCGGCCTGGATTTCCTTGTCGGCCTTGGCGGTCTCGATGACTTCATTGCTGATGCGCTTGACGAGCGCGTCTGGCGCCTCGGCGGCAGGGGCAGCAAAGGCGCTGGTGGCCATGGCCACGGTGGCGACGGCGATAAGTTGTTTGATCAGTTTCATAAGCTCTTTTCTTGAATAGTTGCAATTTAGATAGCTGCGACCCGTTCCATGACGGGCCCAGTCTACCTGTTAACTACTTGACCGGGGTTTCGGATGACACGGACGGTGCGGCAGTCGTTGCCGGCGGTGTCGGCGCCTCGGTCGGGGTTGGGGTCGGGCCGGTGTCATCATCGCCATAAGCGGCCTTGATCGACTTGGCAGTCGGCTCGGCTTCGTCCTGGGCGCGCGCCTCCTTGGCAGCCTTGCGCGAGGTTTCGCCGTCAAAGACTTTGCTCTTACGCTGTTGCAAATAGCCATCACGAATGAACTCGTAACGGTCCAGCGCCGCCTCTTCCATCAGGTTGGTGGCGTCAAGCAGCACCGAACGCTGGTCGACCACGCGCACCACAGTACCCACGTTGCGGGTGCGGGAAGAGACGCCATAACCCCAAGGGTCGGCAGCGATATCGATGGGCAGGCCGGCCGTGTCACGCAGGGTCGATGGACCGAGCAGCGGCAACATCAGGTAGGGACCCGAAGGCACACCCCAGTAGCCGAGGGTCTGGCCGAAGTCTTCATTGTGCTTGGCGAGACCGGCATCGGAAGCGATGTCGATCAGGCCGCCCAGGCCGAAGGTCGAATTGATCAGCACGCGGCTAAAATCGGACAAGCCACGCTCGCCCTTGCCTTGCATCATGTTGTTCGCGCTATTCCAGACGTCGCCCAAGTTCGAGAAGAAATTGTTGACGCCCGTTTGCACGAAGTTCGGCAAGATCGTCTTGTAGGCAGTCGCCGCCGGCTTCAAGGCATTGCGGTCAACCGCATCATTGAAGGCGAACATGGAGCGGTTGAACTTTTCGTAGGGATCTTTTTCGCTCAGCGAAGCACAGCCGCTGAGCGACACTGCCAGCAAGATCAGCGCGACCGGTCGCCAGCGTGCACGGATAGGGACTCTCATTTTGCTTCTTCCTTTTTGCCTTCTGCCGCCTTGCTGTAGATGAACTGATTAATCAGGTCTTCCAGCACGGTGGCAGACGAGGTGCGCGAGATCCGGTCGCCATCGCCCAGATTATTGGTATCGCCACCTGCTTCAATGCCGATGTACTGCTCGCCCAGCAGGCCAGCAGTGAGGATTTTCAAGGAGCTATCTTTCGGGAAGTGATAGCCCGTTTCAAGGTCCAAGGTTACCAGTGCCTGGTAGCTCTTGTCATCAAACTTGATGGCAGCGACGCGTCCGACTACCACACCGGCGCTCTTGACCGGTGCTTGCGGCTTGAGGCCGCCAATATTGTCGAACTTGCCCGTGATGCTGTACGTCTTGCCGAATGACAGGGTGCTCATATTGCCAGCCTTGAGCGCCAGAAACAGCAGTGCCGCCAGGCCCAACAGGACAAACAGGCCTACCCAGACGTCAACCGATTTACGATGCATTTTATTTCCTAACACGTGTTACGGCGCAGCACTGCGCCAGATTCAAAGTTTGCTTGCTTATTTGTTGAACATGATGGCGGTCATCACGAAGTCCAGCCCCCAGACCATCAGCGAGGCAATCACCACCGTACGGGTGGTGGCGCGCGACACATCTTCCGGCGTGGGCTGCGCGTGGTAGCCCTGGAACAGCGCGGTAAAGGTCACGGCCACACCGAACACCAGGCTTTTGATCACGCCATTCATCACATCGGCCCGTACATCAACGTTCGCCTGCATTTGCGACCAGAACGCGCCCTCGTCCACGCCGATCAGCTGCACGCCAACCAGGTAGCCGCCAATGACACCAATGGCGCTGAAAATCGTGGCCAGCACCGGCATGGCAATGACGCCGGCCCAGAAACGGGGGGCCAGTACGCGCTGCACAGGATTGATTGCCATCATTTCCATGGCCGACAATTGCTCGCCCGCTTTCATCAATCCGATTTGCGCGGTCAGCGAGGTACCAGCGCGGCCAGCAAACAGCAGGGCCGTGACAACGGGCCCCAGTTCGCGCACCAGCGCCAGCGCCACGACCTGGCCCAGCTTTTGTTCTGCACCATAGGGCGTCAAGGTGATATAGCCTTGCAGGCCGAGGACCATGCCGACGAACAGGCCGGACACAATGATGATCACCAGCGAATAATTGCCAATGAAGTGAGTCTGTTCCGAGATCAGGCCGGGCCGGCGCAGGGCGCCAGGCGAGACTTGCAACAGATTGAAAAAGAAGCGCGTGGCAAAGCCGATGCTGGCGATGGCTTCGCGCAGGGTACGGCCGATGAAGGCGAGGGCGTCGAGCACGATCATGCTTGAACTCCCAGACCCAGGTCGTCGGCCAATGTGGCGCCAGGATAATGGAAGGGCACGGGGCCGTCGGGTTCGGCGTTGACGAACTGCTTCACGTACGGGTCATTGGAGACGCGCATCTCGGCCGGTGTGCCCTGGGCTACGATTTTTCCTGCAGACATAAAGTACACATAATCAGCGATCGCAAAGCATTCGTGCACATCGTGCGACACCAAAATCGAGGTGGAGCCGAGCGCGTCATTGAGCTTGCGAATCAGGTTGGCGGTGACGCCCATGGAAATGGGGTCGAGACCGGCGAACGGTTCGTCGTACATCACCAGTTCCGGATCGAGCGCCACTGCGCGGGCCACGGCCACGCGGCGCGCCATGCCGCCGGAAATCTCGGCAGGCTTTAACTGGGCAGCGTTGCGCAGGCCAACCGCATTGAGCTTCATGAGCACCAGGTCGCGGATGACTTCTTCCGGCAGGTCAGTATGCTCGCGTAGCGGGAAGGCCACGTTTTCAAACACGGTCAGGTCGGTAAACAGCGCGCCAAACTGGAACAGCATGCCCATCTTGCGGCGCAGCCGGTACAAACCATCGATATCGAGTTCGTGGACAACTTCGCCAGCGACCTTGACCTCGCCCTGCTGGGGACGGATCTGGCCGCCGATCAGGCGCAGCACGGTGGTCTTGCCGCAACCGGAGCCGCCCATGACCGCCACGACTTTACCGCGCGGGAAGTCCATGTTCAGGTTCGACAGGATCGAACGGTCACCATAGGCAAAGTGGAGATTGCGGATTTCGACGATATTTGGCACGGCGCTGTTCGTATTTGGGAATGCCGTATTGTAGTGCAGAAAGGTCAATCTCTGCTGGCGGCGGTCGGTTTGGCCAGGAAGGCAAAGGACAAGAATACAACACTACTGAACCGCGAGTCAGCAATTTTTTAGCCTAAGTGCTTGATTCCACGTGGAATGGCCCACACAAATTGTTACAAACTGGCTAACCCCGTGTTCCCCGCCTGCGCCGTTTCATGATCACGGCCCCGCGGCCGCAACCCACGGAGAACAGCATGCACCCCTATCGCCACCCTACCCTGATTGCCACTTTGCTGCTGGCCGGCATGGCCAACCTGCCAGCTGGCGCCACTGAGCTCGTCCGCATTGTGCCGCCTGCTCAGCTCCAGCAGCAAGCCCAACAGACCCGCCCCACCATCGAACTGCTGTTCGTTCTCGACACCACCGGCTCCATGGGCGGCATGCTGGAAGGGGCGAAAAGCAAGATCTGGGGCATCGTCAACGGCGTATTGCAGCGCCAGGGAAATGGCGGGGCCACGATCCGGGTCGGCCTGGTGGCCTACCGCGACCGCGGCGACGCCTACGTGACCCGGGTAACCGCGCTGAGCGAGAACCTGGACTATGTCTACAGCCAACTGATGAGTCTGCGGCCCGAAGGCGGGGGCGACACGCCGGAAGATGTGCGCAGCGCCATGGCCGACGCGCTGCGCGCAGGTGGCTGGTCCGCGCCCGGAGCACGCACCTCGCAAGTGATATTTCTGGTGGGCGACGCGCCACCGCATGACGACTATCGCAAGCTGCCCAGCACGGTGGCCAGCGCGCGCGAGGCGCTACGGCGCGGGATCGTGGTCAACGCCATCCAGTGCGGCAGCGATGGCGACACCAGTGTGGCCTGGCACAACGTGGCCCAGTATGGCGGGGGTGAATATTTCGCCATTGCCCAGGATGGCGGGGTGCAGGTCATCAGCACGCCCTACGACCAGCCGCTGGCCGAGCTCGGTGAACAGATGGGTGGCACCTACATGGCCTACGGACGCAGCGAGGAGCGCGACAAGCGCCAGTCGGCGCAGGTGGCGATGGAGGCCAAGGTGGCGGCGGCTGCACCGGCGCCGGCCAAGGCTGACCGGGCGCTGAACAAGGCGCTCAACGAGAAGGCCTATGACGAGCGCGACCTGGTCCAAGGGGCCATGGCAGGGCGCGTCGCGCTGCCGAGCATCGCAGAGGCTGAATTGCCCGACGCCTTGCGCAAGCTGGCGCCAGCGCAGCGCCAGGCGGCGCTGGACCAGGCGGTGGCCGAGCGCAAGGCACTGCGCGAGAAAATCGTGGCCCTGTCCAAGCAGCGCGAACAATACCTGGCCGAGCAGCGCAAGAAAGGCACGGCCCAGGTAGGCTTTGACGCCGCCGTTGCTAGCGCCCTGGCCAAGCAGCTCAAATGAGAGCCGCCTCCGCGGTGAAACTCAGGCAGCTTTGCGGCGGCGTGCGACTGCCAGGGCGGCTACCGCGAGGCCCAGCAGGGCGACCGACGCTGGCTCAGGCACGTCGCTGGTGGGCGCGTCGCCGGTAGCCGACACACTGCCGCCAACGATGAAGCGGGAGGTGGCGCAGTTGTCGCATTCCCAAGCGTGTTTTTCGCCTGCCACGCTAACATTGCCACCGTGGTCGGTCAGGGCGCTCAGGAAGCTCAGGCGTACCAGGCGGCCATTTGTCTCTGGCGGAAAGGCAACAAAGTCCACCAGACTGGCATTATGCTCGCCGACAAAACTGCTGTGGCGGCCTTGCTCGTAGTCATAGGCGCGCAAGAACGAAGCCGCTTCCACGCTGATGAACCAGCTGCTGTATTCATCGGTCGCGCTGTCATAGTCGAAGGAACCGGTGACTGTGGTGCCATCGTCGAAGCGGACATCTTGCAAGTTCCAGGTCAGAACGCTGGCATGGGCGCTGGAGAAGGTAAAAACACAAACGGCGATGCCGAATTTCAATACTTGAGCGAACTTGGACACAGAACTTCCTCTAAATAAACAATAAACATGCACTAAAGCAAAATTTATGCCAATTCGTGCCTATCGGAATGTTTACCTATGAGAAATTCGTTTGCACTTTCCGCAACATGCACTTCCAGTGGGAAAGTGTAAAGTTATTCGACACGCATGGAGCCTCGGAAATGCATATGAGAACGGCGGAGCAAGCTCGCACTTGCTCCGCCGTTCAGTCCAGCGATCTGCGCCTTAACGTGGCAGGACGGATGACCCCATGAGGAATTCATCGACCGCACGGGCTGCCTGGCGACCTTCCCGGATGGCCCACACGACCAAGGACTGGCCGCGCCGCATGTCGCCGGCGACAAACACCTTCGGCACGCTGGTCTGGTAGCTGTGCTCACCTTCCGTGCTGGCTTTGGCGTTGCCGCGCGCATCTTTTTCCACGCCGAAGGCTTCCAGCACTTGCTGCACGGGCGAGACAAAGCCCATGGCCAGCAGCACCAGGTCCGCCTTCATTTCAAATTCGGAATCGGGCACTTCGCTCATCTTGCCGTCTTTCCATTCCACGCGGCAGGCGATCAGCTTGTCGACCTTGCCGCCCTTGCCTTCGAAACGCTTGGTTGCCACGGCCCAGTCGCGCGCGCAGCCTTCTTCGTGCGAGGACGAGGTGCGCAGCTTGGTCGGCCAATATGGCCACACGAGCGGCTTGTTTTCCTGCTCAGGCGGCTGGGGCATCAGTTCGAACTGGGCCACGGAGGCTGCGCCATGGCGGTTCGAGGTGCCCACGCAATCGGAACCGGTGTCGCCACCGCCAATGACGATCACGTGCTTGCCGCTGGCCTTGATCTGGTCCTTGACCTTGTCGCCTGCATTGACCTTGTTTTGCAGTGGCAGGAAATCCATTGCGAAGTGCACGCCTTTCAACTCGCGCCCAGGTACCGGCAAGTCGCGCGGTTGCTCGGCGCCGCCGGCCATGATCACGGCATCGAAGTCTTTTTCCAGGTCTTCCGGGAAAATGGTTTCCTTGGCCCAGTTGTTGACGCTGGCGGGGAAGTCCTTGCCGACCAGGACGCTGGTGCGGAACACGACGCCTTCGGCCTGCATTTGCTCGACTCGGCGGTCGATATGCGATTTTTCCATTTTGAAGTCGGGGATGCCATAACGCAGCAGGCCGCCGATGCGGTCACTCTTTTCAAACACGGTCACCGCATGACCGACGCGCGCCAGTTGCTGGGCTGCAGCCAGGCCGGCTGGACCGGAGCCGATGACCGCCACCTTCTTGCCCGTCAGTGCGGTCGGCGGCTGGGGTACGACCCAACCATGTTCCCAGCCGGTATCGATGATCTTGTGCTCGATCGACTTGATCCCCACCGCATCGCTGTTGATGCCCAGCGTACAGGCCGATTCGCAAGGCGCAGGACAAATGCGGCCGGTAAATTCGGGGAAGTTATTGGTCGAATGCAGGTTATCCAGGGCCGCGCGGTAATTGCCGTGATAGACCAGGTCATTCCAGTCCGGGATGATGTTATTGACCGGGCAGCCGTTGTTGCAGAACGGGATGCCGCAATCCATGCAGCGCGCCGCCTGGACCTTGGCCTGGGGGTCGCTCAGGTGGAGAACGAATTCCTTGTAATGCTTGAGACGGGCGGCAGGCTCGAGATAGCTTTCGTCCTGACGCTTGAATTCCATGAAGCCGGTGATTTTACCCACGATGTTTTTTCCTTTAATCCGTAGCGCTTAAGCGGCAATCTTGTCGGCAGCTTCTTCCATGCTGCTGTTGTGCATTTCTTCCAGGGCCCGTTTGTAATCGGTCGGGAAGACCTTGACGAACTTGGACCGGCTGTTGGCCCAATCGTCAAGCAGATTGCGCGCGCGCGTGCTGCCGGTGTGCTTGAAGTGGCGTTCGATCAGGCGTTTCAAAATGACTTCGTCAGCTTCACGCACCGCATCGCGGCTCTGGCTGTGCCAGGCGGCCGGATCGGTCTGCTCCTTGCTGCTCAACACCCCTTCCAGGTTCACCATGGTGGTATTGCACTTCTTGTCGAAGTCGCCTGCCGCGTCATACACATAGGCCACGCCGCCGGACATGCCGGCAGCGAAGTTGCGACCCGTGGCACCGAGCACCACGACGGTGCCGCCTGTCATGTATTCGCAACCATGGTCGCCGCAGCCTTCGACGATGGCCGTGGCGCCCGAATTGCGCACCGCGAAGCGTTCGCCAGCCACGCCGTTAAAGAAGGCTTCGCCGGAAATCGCGCCGTACAGCACGGTGTTGCCGACAATGATGTTGTCCACGGCCCAGCCGCGGAACTCGGTATTGGGGCGCACGATGATGCGTCCGCCCGACAAGCCCTTGCCCACGTAGTCATTGCCTTCACCTACCAGGTCCAGCGTGATGCCCGCAGCCAGGAAGGCCGCTGCCGACTGGCCCGCCGTGCCTTGCAGCTGGATATGAATGGTGTCGTCGGGCAGGCCTGCGTGGCCGTAGCGCTTGGCCACTTCACCGGAAAGCATGGTGCCGACAGTACGGTTGACGTTGCGCACCGGGGAGATGAAGGACACGCGCTCGCCTTTTTCCAGGGCTGCCTTCGCCTGCGCGATCAGCTTGTGATCGAGGGCCTTTTCCAGGCCGTGATCCTGCTCTTCGACCTGGCGAATCGCCATGCCGTCCTGCACTTTCGGCTGGTGGAAAATGGCAGCGAAATCGAGACCCTGGGCCTTCCAGTGGGTAATGGCTTTCGACTTGTCCAGCAGGTCGACGCGACCGATCAGTTCGTCGTAACTGCGAATGCCCAGCTGCGCCATCAGCTGACGCGCTTCTTCGGCCACAAAGAAGAAGTAGTTGACCACGTATTCTGGCTTGCCGGCAAACTTGGCGCGCAGCAGAGGATCCTGGGTGGCGACGCCTACCGGGCAGGTGTTCAAGTGGCATTTGCGCATCATGATGCAGCCCTCGACCACCAGCGGCGCCGTGGCGAAGCCGATTTCATCGGCGCCCAACATGGCAGCGATGACCACATCGCGCCCGGTTTTCATCTGGCCATCGGCCTGCACGCGGATGCGGCTGCGCAAGCCATTCAGGACCAGGGTCTGCTGGGTTTCCGCCAGCCCCAGTTCCCACGGCGTGCCTGCGTGCTTGACCGAGGACAGGGGCGAAGCGCCCGTGCCGCCGTCGTGGCCGGCAACCACCACGTGATCAGCCTTGGCCTTGGTGACGCCCGCAGCGACCGTGCCGATGCCCACTTCGGAAACCAGCTTGACCGAGATCGAGGCGCGCGGATTGGCGTTTTTCAGGTCGTGGATCAGTTGCGCCAAATCTTCGATGGAATAGATGTCATGGTGGGGCGGCGGCGAAATGAGACCCACGCCCGGCACCGAGAAGCGCAGGCTGGCGATGTATTCCGACACCTTGTGGCCGGGCAGTTGCCCGCCTTCCCCAGGCTTGGCGCCCTGGGCCATCTTGATCTGGATCTGGTCGGCCGAGTTCAGGTACTCGGCCGTCACGCCAAAGCGGCCGGACGCGACCTGCTTGATGCGCGAACGCAGGGAATCGCCTGCCAGTAATGGGATGTCGACCACGACGTTCTGCGCGCCGATGACGGACGACATGGTCTCCCCCTGCTTGATCGGGATGCCTTTCAATTCCTTGGTGTAGCGGAAAGGATCTTCGCCGCCTTCGCCCGTGTTGGACTTGCCGCCTATGCGATTCATGGCAATGGCCAGCGTCGCATGGGCCTCGGTGCTGATCGAGCCGAGCGACATGGCGCCGGTGGCAAAACGCTTGACGATTTCCTTGGCCGGCTCGACTTCCTCGAGCGGGATCGCCTTGGTGGGGTCGAGCTTGAATTCGAACAGGCCGCGCAAGGTCAGGTGGCGACGGCTCTGGTCATTGATGATCTGGGCATATTCCTTGTAGCTGGAAAAATTGTTGGCGCGGGTCGAATGCTGGAGCTTGGCGATCGCGTCCGGGGTCCACATATGTTCTTCGCCGCGCACGCGGTAGGCATACTCGCCGCCAGCGTCCAGGGCGTCCGCCAACAGCGGGTCGTTGCCGAAGGCCAGGGCGTGCAGGCGCAGCGCTTCTTCGGCCACTTCAAATACGCCGATGCCTTCCACGTTTGACGAAGTGCCCTTGAAGTATTTGTCGACCAGCGATTTGTTCAGGCCGATCACTTCAAAAATCTGGGCGCCGCAATACGACATATAGGTGGAGATGCCCATCTTGGACATTACCTTCATCAAGCCCTTGCCGATGGCCTTGGTGTAGTTGTACACCGCGGTCTCGGCCGAGAGCTCGCCCGTCATGCCTTGCGCCAGTTCAGCCAGGGTTTCCATGGCCAGGTAAGGGTGGACCGCTTCCGCACCGTAGCCGGCCAACAGGGCAAAGTGATGAGTTTCGCGGGCCGAGCCGGTTTCCACCACCAGGCCGGTGGACGCGCGCAAGCCGCGGCCAACCAGGTGCTGGTGGATGGTGGAAGTGGCCAGGAGGGCTGGAATGGCGACCTGTTCGGCCGACATGGCGCGGTCCGAGACGATCAGGATGTTGTGGCCGGAACGCACGGCGTCCACCGCTTCCGCGCACAGGGAAGCGAGCGAGGCTTCAATGCCTTCCTTGCCCCAGGCAACCGGATAGCAGATGTTCAATTCATAGGACTTAAACTTGCTGCCGGTGTGGGCGCTGATATTGCGCAGGCGCGCCATGTCGTCAAAGCCCAGCACGGGCTGGGACACTTCCAGGCGCATGGGCGGATTGACGTTGTTGGTGTCAAGCAGGTTGGGCTTGGGGCCGATAAAGGACACCAGCGACATCACCATCGCCTCACGGATCGGGTCGATAGGCGGATTGGTCACCTGGGCAAACAACTGCTTGAAGTAGTTGTACAGCGGTTTGAGCTTGTTGGACATGACGGCCAAGGGCGAATCATTGCCCATGGAACCGGTTGCCTCTTCGCCCAAGAGGGCCATGGGCGCCATCAGGAATTTGAGGTCTTCCTGGGTGTAGCCAAAGGCTTGCTGGCGGTCCAGCACGGACGGCAGGGCTTTTTCACCCTGGGCCGGCGCGTCCTTGGCGCGGTTGTGCGCCAACTGGCTTTCGGCCAGCTTGATTTCATTGAGCTTGATGCGCACCGAGTTGATCCACGCCTTGTAAGGCTTGGCGTTCGAATAGGTGTCCTTCAATTCCTTGTCGTCGATGATGCGGCCCGCTTCCAGGTCGATCAGGAACATTTTGCCTGGTTGCAGACGCCATTTCTGGATGATTTTCGATTCAGGAATTGGCAGCACGCCCGATTCGGAGGCCATCACCACCAGGTCGTCGTCGGTGACGATGTAGCGCGCAGGGCGCAAGCCGTTGCGGTCCAGGGTGCCACCGATGTGGCGACCATCGGTAAAGGCCATGGCAGCTGGCCCGTCCCAGGGTTCCATCATGGCCGCGTGGTATTCGTAGAAGGCGCGCCGGTTGTCGTCCATCATGCTGTGGTTTTCCCAGGCTTCCGGGATCATCATCATCATCGCTTGGGCGATCGGGTAGCCGGCCATGATCAGGAGTTCAAGCGCATTGTCGAAGCAGGCGGTGTCGGACTGGCCCTCATAAATCAACGGGAACAGCTTGCGCAGATCGTCGCCCAGCACGGCCGACTTCATCACGCCTTCGCGCGCGCGCATCCAGTTGAAATTGCCCTTGACCGTGTTGATCTCGCCGTTGTGGGCGATCAGGCGGTAAGGGTGGGCCAGCGGCCATTCAGGGAAAGTATTGGTGGAAAAACGCTGGTGCACCAGCGCCAGCGCCGAGATGCAGCGCGGGTCCTGCAAGTCCTTGTAATAGACACCGACCTGGTCGGCCAACAGCAGGCCCTTGTAGACGATGGTGCGCGCCGACATGGACGGGACGAAGAATTCCTTGCCGTGCAAGAGTTTGAGCGCCTGGATTGCGTGGCCGGAGGATTTGCGGATCACATACAGTTTGCGCTCGAGCGCGTCGGTCACCATGATGTCCGGACCGCGCCCGATGAAGATCTGGCGGATCACCGGTTCCTTGGTGCGCACCGTGGGCGACATGGGCATGGCTTCATCGATGGGCACATTGCGCCAGCCCAGCACGACCTGGCCTTCGATGCGCACGGCGCGCTCGATTTCCTGTTCGCAGGCGATGCGGGACGCGTTTTCCTTGGGCAGGAACACCATGCCCACGCCATATTCACCAGGCGGTGGCAATTCCACGCCCTGTTTGGCCATCTCGTCGCGGAAATACTGGTCCGGAATCTGGATCAGGATGCCGGCGCCATCACCCATCAGCTTGTCCGCCCCGACCGCACCCCGGTGATCGAGGTTCTTCAGAATCAGGAGGCCCTGCTCAATGATGGCGTGGCTCTTGTTGCCCTTGATATGGGCGATGAAACCCACGCCGCAGGCATCGTGTTCATTGGACGGGTCATACAAACCTTGGGCAATCATGCGTTTTCTCCACAGCTTTTTGATGTCGAAAAACGAGATTAGTGCAATGCAGCAGAAACTTCAACTAGTTTAATCAGGGTCGGAGTCGGATTAAATCTTGGCAAATTCTTTTAATATTTAAAGAGGGACATATCAATCAAGTACATTGAGGAGATAAAAGGCAACGAAATCGCTGTCGAAGAAACTTACATGCAAAAATGCTTACTTTTTTAAGTGCTTGATTTCAAAGGAAACATGCGAGTGGCATGGCTTATGCTTAGCATATATGCATCACTAACTATAATAACGAGGGGTCCAAAATGAAACGTCTAGTCCTTGCTGCATTGCTCGCTTCTGTAGGCGCCATGGCCAATGCGGCCGTCATTTGGGATAACGGCCTCGGCGGAAACAATACGAACAGCGGCTACTATTCGTCGGCCGTCCAAAACTGGCGCGTCTATGACGACTTCAATTTGGCCAGCAATGCCACCATTGGCCACGTGTTCTTCCAGATGGGGCTGACCTCAGGCGCTTTCGGCGGCAACTTCACGTTCTCGGTCTATAACTACCTGGGCGGCACCAACGTTGGCAGCCAGGTCTACTCCACCACCGTGAATAGTGGCTCCTATACCGCCACCAGCAACGCCATTTCCAGCTACCCGTTTGGTCCGTTCTACGACGTCGACTTCAATATTGCACCCCTGGCCCTGGGCCCTGGCTCCTACCTGGTCAGCTTCTACGCCCTGGACATGGATTTCCGCGCACCGAATGTGGGTGGCGGCGGCAGCTTCCTGCAACAAAGCGGCTTGGGCGCGCCGGTTGTGCGCGATGGCGATACCCCATTCCGTCTTGACAGCGCCGACACCCGGGTACCTGAACCCGCCAGCATCGTCCTGACCACCCTGGGCTTGGCTGCCCTCGGTGCAGCACGGCGCCGCAGAGCGGCCTGATTGATTGGCGCCAATAGCAAAAAGCCAACCTTCGGGTTGGCTTTTTTACTTCAGGCAGCCTCGATGACCTTCTTAAACGGTCGTCCGCGCTTGGCCGGCAGCACCTGGCGCTTGGCGCGCTGCTGCAATTCGGCCTTGAACTGCTCGGAGCCCAGGGGCCATCCTTTGAGCACCGCCGCTTCCAGGTTCGCCAATTGGGCTTGGCTCAAAGCCGGTTCACTCAGGATCAGATATGCCGCTTCGCGCTGGAAGGGCGTATTACCCAGCGCCCAGTACAAGGCGTGGTCAGTCACCATCGCATCCGAGCGCAAGCCCGCATGGTGCCCAAAGCTGGACCATGGATAGTCGCGCGCTTCGCCGGCCAGCTGGGCCCGCACCGGCGCCGTCTCGATGTACCGGCTGCACAGCATGAGATAGGACGCAGCGTCAATCAGGGATGTCTTGAAGCGCCCCTGGAACAAGCTCCCGCGCCGCCCATATTTGCTGTTGTACCAAGGTACATAATAGCGTCCCACCCTTTGCATCATCTGGGCCAGACCCTGTTCGCTGGCTGGCGTTGCCAGCAATTGCACTTGATCCGGGGTCAGGACGTAGGCATGGATGGCTACCTTGCATTCCTTGGCGCTCAGCTTGAGCCACTCCAGAAAGCGCAGATAATCCTCCGCGGCACTGAACAAGGGCTGGCCCTGGTTGGCGCTCTGGATGACATGGTGGGGGTGGTGTGGCAGGACGAGGCGGGGCAATCTGGCCATGATGGGAATGAAAAAGGGACAGGGAACGTCATTCTACTGCCATGACATTACTCTGTCCCCAATTAATTCTATGGGGATCGACTTTGCAATCGACTCTGTCCCCGATTTTCCTAGCTGAGCGTAAAACCGGCCGACAGGCTGTACCCTTCGCCGTATGCACTGCGCAGCGGCAAATCCTGGCCCAGCCCGCTACGTGCCTTCTTGCGCAGGCGATATACCAGCATGTCGACGCGCCGGCTCGCTTCCGGATCTTCACCGCCCATACCGGCAACGATGACCTGGCGCGGCACCGGTCGAGTATTAATCGTCAGCAAGTGCAAAAAGTTGCATTCTTTTTCGGTCAGGTCGATGACAGCGCCCATCAGCTCTAGTTGGCGAGCGCTCACTTTCAGCGTCCACTTGCTCGGCTGCGGCAGTTGCGGCTCTTGCGGACGCACGCGGCGATCCAGGGCTTCGATATGGGCAGCCAGTTCGGGAAACTTGATCGGCTTGGTCAGATAGTGGTCGGCGCCCAGGCGCAGGCCCAAAATACGGTTGTCGAAGGCTACGCGACCGGTGAGCACCAGCAGCCCGATCTCGGGATAGAGCTGGCGCATGCGGGGAATGACGTTGAAGCCGTCCTCGTCCGGCAAGCCCAGGTCCAGGACCACCACCGCAGCCGGGGTCTTGGTCAGCGCGGCCCACATTTCGCCGGCCGTGGTGGCGATCGTCACTTCATGGTCCAGCTCCGTGAGGAACTCGGCCATGTCGCCGGCGTAGTCGCCATTGTCTTCAACAATCAGTATTTGAGTCATGGGTTGGCCATTGTGTTGCGTTGCTTAAACCCCGGTGATTTTTGGATAGAAAAAATTCCGGTGGCATACCCCTACAGCTTAACAGGGCGGATTATCACTGTTGATCATTTTTGTTGCAAGACTTTTAATGGCACTGTTTCTTGTGGGTAAGGAGATACAAAATTCTGCGCCACTGCCCGCTGCAAGATTGCGCACGCTCAGTTGCCCGCCGTGCACATCCACCACCGAACGCGCCATATACAAACCCAGCCCGGATCCATCGCCAAGCGCATTGCTGCCGCGCACGCGTTTGCCAAAGATGGTTTCCAGTTCCGCTGCCGGCACCCCGGCTCCTTTGTCGCTAACGAGCAACTCGACCCCAGCCTCAACCTCGCGGCCAGTGATCAAAATGCTGGCCTTGGGCGGTGAGTATTGGAGAGCATTGTCCACCAACACCTTGAGCGCGAGGCGCAGACCGCCCGGTTGGCAGCGCAACAGTGCCGGCAAAGGACCGAGCACCAGTTCGACCGGACGCCCGGCAGCGCGTATCAGGGCTGCGGCTTCTTCCAGCAGTTCGCGGGGCGCGGCCGCGTCGGCGGCGCGCAGGGCGCCGGCAGCGGCCATGCGTTCTGGTGAGAGATGTTCATCCATCATGCCGATCAAGCGGTCGACCGCCAGCTGGATCTTGCGATAGCGCTGGCGGGTGGGCTCGTCGGCATTCACCCCCGTCACTTCCAGGCGCTGGATGGCACCGTCAATGGTGGAAAGGGGCGTGCGAAATTCGTGGTTGAGCATGCTGGTAAAGCGGCGCTGGCGTTCACCCTGTTCGCGCCGTTCGCTGACGTCGCGTATGCTGCCAGCGACGGTGGCAGCGCGGCCATCGGCGCCCACAACAATCAAGGAAACCACTTCAATGGGGATCAGGCGGCCGTCACGGTGACGCTGCTCGAAGCAGCGTACCAGGCGCTGGCGGGTCGTATCCCCAGCGGCATAGCGGCGCAGCCGTTCGGACAGGCCGGCACACAAGGCAGCGAGGGGACCAGGGGGATTGCCTGCTTCGAACTGGGCCACGAAATCGGCTACGTCGTAGCCCAGCAGCGCCAACACCGAGGCGCTGATATAGGTCGGCATGCCAGTCGCGCAATCGACCACCCATGCCACGTTGCCATCGAGCTCGGCGAGCGCGCGGAAAGACGCACCCAGTTCAGCATCGCAAGCCGCCTGCTGCGCCAGGGAGGCGCGGGCACTTCGATCCATCGGCACACCTTTCATTGGCAGGAGGGGAACCCCGTCATGAGTATACCGCCAATGTTGTCCGTCTGCCCATGGCAGGGCGCTTTTTCCGCTTATTCGTCAAGTGGCGCGAAGATCGCCTGCAAATCTTCCTGGGTCAATGCCATCTTGTGCGCTTCGCCATCGGCCAGGATCGATTGCGCCAGGTCCGATTTCTTTTGCTGCAGCAGCTGGATTTTTTCTTCCAGCGTGCCCTTGGCAATGAGCTTGTAGACGAACACCGGCTTGTCCTGGCCGATGCGCCAGGCGCGGTCGGTGGCCTGGTTTTCGGCAGCGGGATTCCACCACGGATCGTAATGAATCACCGTATCGGCGGCGGTGAGATTGAGGCCCACGCCGCCCGCTTTCAGGCTGATCAGGAAAATCGGCACCGCGCCCTGCTGGAAGGCAGCGACCTGGGCCGCGCGGTCCTTGGTGTCGCCCGTGAGCAGCGCAAACGGAATGCGGCGCGCGTCCAGCTCTTCCTGGATCAGCGCCAGCATGCTGGTGAACTGGGAGAACACGAGGATCTTGCGGCCTTCTTCGAGCAGGTCGTCCACCATCTGCATCAGGTCGATCAACTTGGCCGAACCACTGTCCTTTTTCTTCGACGGCAAGGCCTTCACCAGGCGCGGATCGCAGCACACCTGGCGCAGCTTGAGCAGCGCTTCCAGGATCACGATCTGGCTGCGTGCCACGCCTTTTTTATCAATCTCGTCGCGCACCTTCTTGTCCATCGCCAGGCGCACCGTTTCGTACAGATCGCGCTGGGCGCCGGACAGTTCCACCTTGCGCACCATTTCGGTTTTTGGTGGCAACTCCTTGGCCACATTGTCCTTGGTACGGCGCAGCAGGAAAGGACGGATGCGGCGGTTCAGCAGACTGCGCCGCAAGGGATCATCCTGGCGCTCGATCGGGTGACGGAACTGGCTGTTGAAGGTTTTTTCATCGCCCAGCAAGCCTGGCAGCAGGAAGTGAAATTGCGACCACAGCTCGCCCAGGTGGTTTTCCAGCGGCGTGCCGGTCAGGCACAGGCGGTGGCGCGCCTTGAGCAGGCCGGCGCTCTGGGCCGCTTTCGAACGGTTGTTCTTGATGTAGTGCGATTCGTCCAGGATGACCAGGTGGTATTCATGCTCGCGCAACTGCTCTTCATCGCGCGGCAGCAGGGCGTAGGTGGTCAGCACCAGGTCGACTTCATCGATGCGGGTGAACTGTTCCAGTCGCTCCTTGCCTTGCAGGAGCAGCACGCGCAAGCCAGGCGCGAAGCGCGCTGCCTCGTCCTGCCAGTTGGCCATCAGGCTGGTCGGTGCAATGACCAGGGCTGGATGGGTCAGGCGTCCCGCTTCCTTTTCCACCAGGATGTGGGCCAGGGTTTGCACGGTTTTGCCCAGACCCATGTCATCGGCCAGGATGCCGGCCAGATCGTACTCGCGCAGGAACTGCATCCAGGCCAGACCATCGGCCTGGTAGTCACGCAAGGTCGCTTGCAGACCGGCTGGCGCTGCCACCTTCTGCACCGAGCCAAACAAGCTCAGCTTGCGTCCGGTTTCACGCAACTGCTCGCCGCCATGCCAGCGCAATTCGGTGCCGCGCGCCAGTTCTTCCAGACGGCCGGCGTCCAGGGTCGAGAGGCGCACCTTGGCTTTGATCTTGTCGCTGAAATAGAGTTCACCGAGGGTGGCCAGGATGGGCTTGAGTCGCCCCCATGGCAGGGCCACGCGCAAGCCGTCCGGCAAAGTGGCCAGCATCTGGTCGGCGTCCGCGTGGGCAGCGAGCACGTCCGGATTGAAGTCGCTGGGCGCGCCGCGTATCAGTTGCACCAACACCGGCAGCAGCGGGACTCGCTTGTGGGCCACCACGATGCCAAGCTCGAGCTCGAACCAGGCATTGCCCGCTTCGGGCGGTTCTTCGATCTCGGCATACCAGTCTTCCACCGCCACCACGTCGTAGCGGTATTTGTTCGACTTTTGCACATGCCAGCCGCTGTCGCTCAAGCCATCGAGGTCGCCCTCGGCAAAGCGCAACCAGTGCGCCTGGCTTTCCAGCTGCAGGGCACCGGCCAGGCCATTCAGGGGTGGCGTGCCGGGCTTGCGGAAACCCAGGGCCGTCAATTGTTCGAGCGCCGCCGCTTCGGCTGCCGCATCGCGCGCGATCACTTCGGTCACGTCGCCGATCTGGCGCACCACGCGCTGGGCCGGGTCGAAAGAGACGCGCTCGCCATCGTAGTCGTAGGAAAGGACGGCGTAATCGTGCCAGCGCTGCAGGGTACCATCGGCCAGTTGCACGCTGTCGAGCAGCAGATGGGGCCGCGGCTTGACGTCATCGCGCATGCGCTGGGTCAGCGGCTGGGGCAGCGGCATCAAGCCTTGCAGGCCATGCGCCAGCAGCAGCTGGGAGACCCGCTTCTTGTCGTTGCCGGTCAGGGCAGGGGCCTGGGCCACCAGCGCCTGCAGGTCGGCCAGGGAAATGTCGACCCCGCCGCGATTGAGCGAGAGCGCACCGCAGGACAGATTGTCGATATACCAGGGCGGATCGGTGGGCAGCATGTAGTCGATCTGGTCGGCTGCGCTGTGGGTCGCGCCTGCCGGCGGCTCCACCTGCCAGCCGAGGCGGGCAGTGCGGCCTTCGTCGCGCCAGACCAGATTCGCTTCGCGCACCGCGCCATGCTGGAGCGGATAAATCAGGCCGTTGGACATGTCGGACCAGGAATTGGCCCACAAGAGTTTGTCTTGTTTTAACAACATTTCCAAAAGAATAGCACCGACCTTGCCCTTGGGCTCAGTTGCGCTGCCACCCTGGGAGGCAGCGCCGCTGCGCATGGCAATGAAGAAACGCACCAGGTCTTCATCGTCCCCTTCCAGATAGGCGGGCGGGGCCGAGAGCAGGGAAAACACTTCGCTGACCGGGCTGGCCGCTGCCACTTCGCCATTGGGTTTCAGGCGCGCCTTGCACAGGCACAGGGCCACGTGGCGACCGCCACTGGTTGGCGCCAGCACATACACAAACTTGTACTGGGCGATCTTCGGATCTTTGAGTTCGACGTCGAGCTTGGGCTGGGGATGCGCGGCAGCCTCAACCCGTTGCAGCCAGCTGGCAATCGGGGCTGGCAGGGGCGCAGCCGGGGCAGCCGGCGCCGCAGGCGTGGTCGGTTTGTCTTCGCGGGCGTCGTCGCGCGGTAAATCCATCGTGTGCATTAGTCTTGTCAGGGCAATATCGAAAACGATAACACTCGATATTATCCGACAAAGCAGGGTTTGTGTTCTGTTCTCTTTCTCGCTCTCGCAGCCCCAAAAAGCCGAGTGTCAGGCGACCACATTACCCCAAAGCAATTTTGCACCTGCTGCACAGGCACCTCAGGCTGTCAAGACTGGCAGATTCGCCCCGATTGCGTATGATTCCGTCCTTGACTCACAGGATGTGCACCATGCTCCCACCTATCGAACAACGCCTCGCCCTTGAACTTGCCGCCAAACCGGTGCAGGTTGCCGCCGCCATCGCCCTGCTGGACGAAGGCGCCACCGTCCCCTTTATTGCCCGCTACCGCAAGGAAGCCACCGGCGGTCTGGACGACATCCAGCTGCGCCTGCTGGAAGAGCGCTTGCGCTACCTGCGCGAACTGGAAGAACGGCGCGCCGCCATCATTGCCTCGATCACCGACCAGAACAAGATGACCCCGGCCCTGCTCGACGCCGTCACCCACGCCGAAGACAAGACCCGCCTGGAAGACCTCTATCTGCCGTACAAGCAAAAGCGCCGCACCAAGGCCCAGATCGCCATTGAAGCGGGGCTGGCCCCGCTGGCCGATGGCTTGCTGGCCGATCCCACCATCGACCCGGACCAGGAAGCGGCCAAGTACCTGCGCGAAGCCTTCACCTCGGACGACGGCAACAACCCCGGCGTGGTCGACACCAAGGCGGCCCTGGACGGCGCGCGTCAGATCCTGATGGAACGCTTCGCCGAAGACGCCACCTTGCTGCAGTCGCTGCGTGAATACGTGCAGGAGCATGGCATCGTCGAATCGAAAGTCATTGCCGGCAAAGAGGACGAGGGCGAAAAATTCGCCGACTACTTCGACTACTCGGAAACCATCGCCACCGTTCCCTCGCACCGCGCGCTGGCGCTCTTGCGCGGTCGCCGCGAGGGCATACTGGACGTGGTGCTGCGCCTGGACACGGAAGTGGAAAAACCGAAATGGGACGCGCCGCACAACCCCTGCGAAGGCCGCATCGCCGCCCGCTTCGGCATCAAGCAACTGGGCCGCCCGGCCGACAAGTGGTTGTGCGACACCGCGCGCTGGACCTGGCGCGTGAAAAGCTTCATGCACCTGGAAACGGAATTGATGGGCGCCCTGCGCGAGCGCGCCGAACTCGATGCCATCAATGTGTTTGCCCTGAACCTCAAGGCCCTGCTCTTGGCAGCGCCTGCGGGCCAGCGCGCTACCATGGGCCTGGACCCTGGGTTGCGCACTGGCGTGAAAGTGGCCGTGGTGGACGCCACCGGCAAGGTGGTCGACACTGCCGTCATCTACCCGCACCAGCCGAAAAACGATTGGGATGGCTCGCTCCACGTGCTGGGCGCCCTCGCAGCCAAGCACAATGTGTCGCTCATCTCGATCGGCAACGGCACCGCCTCGCGCGAAACCGACAAGCTGGCCCAGGACCTGATCAAGCAGCGCGCCGAACTGAAGATGACAAAGATCGTGGTCTCGGAAGCCGGTGCCTCGGTGTACTCGGCCTCCGAATTCGCCTCGCGCGAACTGCCGGACATGGACGTGTCCCTGCGCGGCGCGGTGTCGATTGCGCGCCGCCTGCAAGACCCGCTGGCCGAACTGGTGAAGATCGATCCGAAGTCGATTGGCGTGGGCCAGTACCAGCACGACGTGAGCCAGACCCAGTTGGCGCGCTCGCTTGACGCGGTGGTCGAAGACTGCGTGAACGCGGTTGGCGTGGACGTGAACACCGCCTCGGCACCGCTGCTCGCGCGCGTCTCCGGCCTGTCGTCAAGCGTAGCGCAAAGCATTGTCAGCTACCGCGACCTGAAGGGCGCCTTTGCTTCGCGCGCGGCCTTGAAAGCCGTGCCGCGCCTGGGCGAAAAAACCTTCGAGCAGGCAGCCGGTTTTCTGCGCGTGATGGGCGGCGACAATCCCCTGGATGCCTCGGCGGTGCACCCGGAATCGTATCCGCTGGTCGAAAAGATCCTGGCTGACCTGAAGAAGGACATGAAGGCCGTGATCGGCGACGCCGGCCTCTTGAAAACCTTGAATCCTGGCCGCTATGCGGACGAGAAGTTCGGCGTGCCGACCATTACCGACATCCTCAAGGAACTGGAAAAACCGGGGCGCGATCCGCGTCCCGAGTTCACTACCGCCACCTTCAAGGAAGGGGTGGAAGAAATCCGCGACCTGCGTCCGGACATGATTCTCGAAGGCGTGGTCACCAACGTGGCGGCCTTTGGCGCCTTTGTCGACATCGGCGTGCACCAGGATGGCCTGGTCCACATTTCCGCCCTGTCGAATACCTTCGTCAAGGATCCGCACACGGTGGTCAAGGCCGGTCAGGTGGTGCGCGTGAAGGTGCTGGAAGTGGACGAAAAGCGCAAGCGCATCGCCTTGACCATGCGCCTGACCGACAGCGCACCCCAGGCCGGCGCCAAGCCGGAACAGCGGGGCGACCGCAATGACCGCAAGAGCCTGGTGCAGCACCAGCACAAGCAGGAGCGCGCACCAGCGCCAGCGGGCGGCTCGATGGCAGCAGCCTTTGCCAAGCTGCGCGGCTAGGCATGCACGTTGCCGCATGCGACCCGGAGTGCGCCGACGCGGTAACGCTGATGGACGAACTCTCGGCCACGCTCGCCGCCCTTACCGGCAGCAGTGGCAAGGCCTCGTTTGCCGTTGACGATGCGAGGGCAGCCAAGTCCTTGTTCGTGATCGCCCGCGACGACGACGGGGAGCTGCTCGGCTGCGGCGCGCTGCGTCCGCTAGCTGGCGAGGTTGGAGAGCTCAAGCGCATGTATGCGCGGCCAGGCACGCGGGGCGTGGGAGCGGCGCTGCTGGCCCATCTGGAAGCTGCGGCGGCGGACTTCGGGTATGCGGCGCTGTGGCTGGAAACGCGGCATATCAATGCACGGGCGGTCGCGTTTTATCTCAAGCACGGCTACAGCGCGGTGCCGCAGTTCGGCAAATACATTGGCCGGCCAGAGGCGGTCTGCCTGGGCAAAAATCTGCGCTGAACTCACTCCGGGCCCAGGGTTACATCTAATCGTGGCCCCCCGCTAACCCCCACGTCGCCCTTGCGCTGCCACCACGTCGTTCTCGCGCTGCCACCACGTCGTTCTCGCGCTGCCACCACGTCGTCCTCGCGTATCGCGGGGACCCATGCTGAGCACAATGAACATGGGTCCCCGCATGCGCGAGGACGACGAGGTTGGGGCGCGAGGACGACGAGGTTGGGCGCGAGGGCGACGTGGTTGGGGCAAGAGCACGAGGTGGTGCTGCGGGCGCTTTTGCGCTGACAACGGCGATTTCTTATAAAATGACGCCATCTAATCTATTTACCGACAGAGGCATGCCATGAGCGACGTACAAACCTGGATCAAGGAAACCGTGACCAGCACCCCGGTGGTGCTGTTCATGAAGGGCACGGCCCAGTTCCCGCAATGCGGCTTTTCCGGCCGCGCCATCCAGATCCTGAAGGCCTGCGGGGTGGAGAACATCGCCACCGTCAACGTGCTGGAAGACCCCGAAGTGCGCCAGGGGATCAAGGATTTTTCGAACTGGCCGACCATTCCCCAGCTCTATATCAAGGGCGAATTCATCGGTGGCTCCGACATCATGAATGAAATGTTTGCATCGGGCGAACTCAAAGCCCTGATCGATGCCTGATCCCGCCCCTCGGCGCCTGGTCGTCGCCATCACCGGCGCCACCGGCGCCGTGTACGGCGTGCGCCTGCTCGAGCAGCTCTCGGCCACGCCCGGCGTCGAAACCCATCTGGTACTCTCCGATGCGGCGGTCCTGACCTTGCACCAGGAAACCGGCATGCAGCGCCGCGAACTCGAAGCGATCGCCCACGTTGTGCACAAAAACCGCGACATTGGCGCTGCCATTGCCAGCGGCTCCTTCCAATCGGACGGCATGGTGATCGCGCCGTGCTCAATGAAAACCCTCGCTGCCGTGGCCCATGGCCTGTCCGACAACCTGATCGCGCGCGCAGCTGACGTGGTGCTCAAGGAGCGCCGCCGATTGGTGCTGATGGTGCGCGAAACGCCGTTCAACCTGGCGCACCTGCGCAACATGACGGCAGTCACGGAAATGGGGGGCATTATTTTTCCGCCCCTGCCCAGCTTTTATCACAAGCCGAACAGCATTGCGGAGATGGTCGACCACACGGTGGGCCGCGTGATCGATTTGTTCGGCCTGCCCCATGCGCTGGCGCCGCGCTGGGCCGGCATGAAGCCGGAGCCCGGTTCGCCACCCGATCTGTAGAGTGACACTGGCACCGCCGGCCCGAAACCGGCGTGTGTTGCCTGGCTACCTGGATTAACGCTTGTCGAACTGCCAGGTATCGGCTTTTTTCAATTCCTTTGCTTCTTCCACCATCCTGCGATGCTGGATTCGCTTGCGCATCACTTCGGCGTGCTGGGCCGCGGTCATCGGCGGTACGGTCATCAAATCCTTGAGCTGCGCGGTATTGCTGTAGTTACTTTTCATAAGACGGCTGCATCCTCGACTTGTTGCGTAACAGGGGTGTTCAGTTGCGGGTACTGCTGTGTGATTATGAGCCACTATCGCACTTCTGTGCTGCACATTATACAAAGATTACTCTGAAGTAATATTTGGCACCGATTGGCCATTGTGCATCAAATTTCGCGCGCCGACTTGATAATTGATAAGCACGTGCGTGATCTTTCCGCGCGCGCTTTGAGTTCGCGCGAGAAATCAGCAAAAATTGGAAGAATGATCAGGAAGATTGCAGCGCACCAATGTGCGCTAGCGGACATAGGAACGCTGAATAGCTACTTTTGGTAGTTAATGCGTACAAGCATGCGAATGAATTCACGTGCAATTTGACGATGGTGCTCGTCCAATCTCTGCAAATCGGCAATTAATTTCACATCGGCCGACTCAAATCGTGAAATACCATTGCCATTTTCCCCGCCATTGGCGGCCGTTTCGCTGCCGCCAAAGCGCAGCCACTCGGCGGGAACGCCCAGCCATTGGGCAATCATGCGCAGCTTCTCCTGGGTGGGAATAGCCTCGCCCACCAGCCATTTACGGGCTGCGTGCACGGTAATCGGGCGTCCATCGAAGCGAATGTTAAATTCACGCGCTAGGCGAGTCGGGCTGTCAGGGGAGTAATGGGCGTTCTTCAATGCTTGCTGCAAGCGCTCACTGAAGCTTTCTCGTTCGTTTGATGAAT